>NZ_JBBIAR010000070.1:0-47470 GCF_054185165.1 Bradyrhizobium sp. UFLA05-109
GCCCAAACGCGGGACCAATGCTCTCTTTGAGTGCTGCCGGCATCGCATAACCATCGAGTACAGAGTGTCTCAGGGAGGGGGAGAATTACAGTGGGTCTTCTGCTCCGATTAACGCCTTGAGAATCGCAGTCAAGACGTCCGATCCTGACGTCCACGGAAGCGAACGGCAATCCAATCCCGTGCCGTTCCCGACGTCATGCGAACGTCTTGATGGTCTGGATCACGCCGTCGAGCTCCTTGCCCGCGCTGTCCTTCAGCGCGGCTTCCCGCATCCGGCGCGCCCAGTCGGCGGCATCCTCGCGCTGTTCAACCAGCTTGATCGCGGCCAGCGTTTTGTCGAACTTCGACAGGCCGCGGCTGTGGGTATCGGAATAGCCTTTGACCAGCCGCCGGCATTGCAGGATCTCGACGCCCAACTGATAGTTGGCCTGGACCGCCTCTGCCGCGGCCTTGAGCCATGCGTCCCGATGGGCCGTTTCAACGGCATGACGCAGCGAGCGGCGGCGCATGCCGCGAAGTCCGCCCACGACATAGAGCGTGAGGAACCAGGGCAGCGCATAGGTCCGCACCCGACGTCCCTTGTTGACGCGACGGTCGAGCCAGCCGAGGAGGCGCGGCTTGCCGCCAAGCCAGCGGCCGAGGCTCGCCGGCAGCATGCCCAGGACCTCCTCCATGCGGGGATGCATGAACTCGGTGGTCTGGAGCACCTGGTCCCGCGACAGCTCGATCTCGTCTTCGATTCGTGCACGGCGGCTGGATCTGGTCTTGAGATCGGCCACGCGAATGACGTCGTCATAGGTCATGGCGTTGGCGAGATATTTTGCTGCGGCCTGCGTGAAGGCAAAGTTTCGGGAGGTGCCGCCAGAGCTCCGATCGGTAGCGTGGAGCTTGCCGAGGATGTCGAGATATTCGCCGCCATAGGCGGCGTCCTGGAAATCGACGACCTTCTTCAGCCCGGCCCGGCTCATGGCCTGTACGGCCTCGGGCAGCTCCTGCGTCAGTCGGGCGATGAGACCGGCAAGACGCGGATCCACAGCCGCGTGAGAGGGAGCGTTATCGGCTGCCCTGGGTGGCAGCGGCATCGCCGGCTCCGAGGATTTGGACTGCACCCGGTCCAACGCAGCCTCGAACGTGCGGATGCTGGCCTGAGCGCCTTTCCCACCGGCGCCGATTACGTCGAGATAGCTCTCGCGGCTAAAGGGCAGCACGCTGGCGCCTGCAAGCGCGCCGAGCATCGCGGCCGAGATGACGCTGCCATTCGCGGTCGCCAGCGCGTTCATGTCGAAGATGATCTCGGTCTTGGCGGCCACCCCGATCGCGCCGGTCACCGCACCCTTGTCGGCGATGCCGTTACCCGGCGCGATCTTCTCGCCGATCGCAAACGACCGGTGATTGGACGCGATCAGAGTGGTGCGGTCGGGCGTCACCAGACCGCGCAGGATCGAGCGTCCGGCCTCCATGAATTCGGCCGCCATGACCACGTCCACATCGCCGGGCGTCGGCATCAGCGAAAGGATCGGCTTGCGGCCATCGAGTGGCGGCATCGCCTCGATGTAGTAGATCGTGGCGCCGGTACGCTGGGCGACGCCTGGCACCGATGTCGACTGCGCGACCCAGCCATGGTTCTCGGCCAGTTGGACGATCCAATCGGTCAGGACGCCGCCGCCCTGACCGCCCATCGCGACGATGGCGATCGAGATCGGCCGCTCGGTCGCGTCACCCGCGGCAGGTAGTGCCAGTCGGACGGTCTCGTCTCTCATGCCAGCGCCTCGAGCGACGGACGCCGGCGCTCACGCCGCCGTTGCAGCCAGCCGATCACGGCCATGGTGACTTTGGACTTGAACTTGTCCCAGCCGGTCGGATTGTGGATGACGTCCGCGCGATAGAACGAGGGACACAGCACGGCCGCTTCCGCGACCTCGCCGCAATTGCCGCAGCCGACGCAGGAGTTGTCGATCGACGCAACGGGATCGTCGCGCAAAGGATCGTCCAGTTGCTTCACCGAGAGCGACGGGCAGCCGGAGAGGCGGATGCAGGCATGGTCACCGGTGCAGACGTCCTCGTCGACGCCGAAACGTTCCTTGACGATGCGCAACCCGTCCTTGATCGCCTTGCTCATTTGCGGCTTCACGCGGCGCTGCTTGTTCAGCATGCATTCGGAGGAGGCGACGATGACCTTGGGACCTTCCTCCTTGGTCGTGAGTGCTTCCTTCAGCGTGTCGCGCATCCGGCCGACATCGTAGGTGCGGTCGATCTGCCGGACCCATCGGCCGCCGATGCCCTTCACGGCCTGCACGATCGAATTGTTGGTGTTACGTCGCTTGTTGATCGCGCGCGACGACAGGATGTCCTGACCGCCGGTCGCCGAAGTGTAGTAGTTGTCGACGATGACGAAGACGCCGTCATGCTTGTTGAAGACCGCATTGCCGATGCCGCTGGTCAGCCCGTTGTGCCAGAAGCCGCCGTCCCCCATCACGGCGATCGACCGCTTGTCGGCCTTGACGTTGAATGCGGAGGTCGAGGCCGGGCCAAGGCCAAAACCCATGGTGGTCGCGCCGATGTTGAAGGGCGGGAGAATCGAGAACAGATGGCAGCCAATGTCGGCGGAGACGTGGTGCTGGCCAAGCTCCTCCTCGACGAGCTTCATGGCGGCGAAGATCGGTCGTTCCGGGCAGCCGGTGCAAAGACCGGGCGGACGCGCCGGCACGACCTGCTTCAGCTTCTCCACTGCGGGGTGATTGAGCACGGGGACTGCGTCCGGCGCCGGCGGCCGGTTGCCGAGCAGCCTCGGCTCGGTCTTCTCGAGGAATTCTCTGACCCCGCCAAGCAGCACCTGCGCGGTATAGTCGCCGCCCATCGGCAGCACGTCCTTGCCGTGGACGCGCGCCTGGATGTCCCTGCGGCGCAGCACCGTGTTGATCGCCTGCTCCAGATATTCCGGCTGGCCTTCCTCGACGATGAGAACGGCGTCCTTGTCGAGACAGAACTCCGCAACCTCCGTGTCGATCACGGGGTAGGTAACGTTCATGACGTAGAGCGGGACCTGCGTGTTGCCATACGCATCCGACAACCCGAGATATTGCAGTGCGCGGATGACGTTGTTGTACATCCCGCCCTGCATGATGATGCCGACCTTGCCCTGCTTCGGCCCCATCCACTCATTCAGCTTGTTGTCCCGGATGAAGCCGATCGCCGCAGGCATACGCGTCTTGATCTTCTCCTGCTCATGCTCGTAGGCCGCCGGCGGCAGCACGATGCGGCCGACGTCGCGCCTGGGATTGTTCAGCGCGTCCTTGATGGTGTGGGCCGGCCTCACATTGTCCTTGCAGGCAAAGCTTCCATGCATGTGACAGGCGCGGACGCGCACCTCGAGCATCACCGGAGTGTTCGAGACTTCCGAGAGCTCAAAGCCCTTCTCGATCAGGTTGACGATGCATTCATGATCGGGGCGCGGATCCAGCAGCCACATCTGCGATTTCATCGCGAAGGCATGAGTGCGCTCCTGCATGATCGAGGAGCCTTCGCCGTAATCCTCGCCAACGATGATCATGGTGCCGCCGGTGACGCCGCCGGAGGCGAGATTGGCCAGCGCGTCGGAGGCAACATTGGTGCCGACCGTCGACTTCCACGCGACCGCGCCGCGCAGGGGATACATCACGGAGGCCGACAGCATCGCCGCCGCTGCCGCCTCATTGGCGGAGCTCTGGAAGACGACGCCGAGATCGTCGAGCACGTCCTTGGCGTCGGCCAGCACGTCCATCAGGTGCGAGATTGGCGAGCCCTGATAACCGCCGACATAGGCAACGCCCGATTGCAGGAGTGCCTTGGTGATGGCGAGGATGCCTTCGCCGCGGAAGGTGTCGCCGTCGCCGAGCCGGAGATCCTCGACTTCGCGAGCAAAAGACCGTTCAGCCATTGCGCCCTCCAGAAATATGCGATAGCATACTTTTACATGTGAAGTAAGTCAACGCTGCGCTATGTAGTCACGCTTGCGGACCTCTGCTCCGGAAGGCGATCATGAGCCAGCGACAGGGTAGTGCCAATGCTGAAGCTGCCGCGCTTTAAAGCTGCCGCCGTCCAGGCTTCACCTGTATATCTCAACGCGAGCGCGACCGCTGACAAGGCAGCCTCACTGGTGCGTGAGGCAGCTGGCCATGGCGCGCAGCTCGTCGCGTTCCCCGAAGTGTTCGTTCCAGGCTATCCCTACTGGAACTGGATCACCGATCCCGTCACGGGAAGCGCATGGTTCGAGAAGCTCGCCAAGGCATCGGTCCTGGTGCCGGGTCCGGAGATCGACGTCGTCCGGAAGGCTGCACGCGATACCGGGTGCTACGTCGTCCTCGGCGTGAACGAGCGCAGCCCGGTGTCCCTGGGAGCAATCTACAACACGCTGGTCTTCATTGGCCCGGACGGCGCGCTGCTCGGCAAGCACCGCAAGCTGGTGCCGACCTGGGCAGAGAAGCTGACCTGGACCGGCGGTGACGGGTCGAGCCTGCGCGTCTATGATACCGAGATCGGGCGTCTCGGCGGGCTCGCGTGCGGCGAGAACACCAACACGCTCGCGCGCTTTGCGCTGTTGGGGCAGGGAGAGCTCGTCCACGTTGCGAGCTACATTTCGCTCCCCGTCGCGCCGGCGGACTACGACATGGCGGAGGCGATCAAGTTGCGCGCCATTGCCCATTCCTTTGAAGGCAAGATTTTTACGGTCGTCTCCTGCTCGACGGTCTCGGAAGAGATCATTGCGGCGATGGAGGCCATCGTTCCCGATGCGCGGGCGCGCCTGCAGCGCAAGTCGAGCGCATTTTCGGGGATCATCGGGCCGGACGGCCGCGTGGTCGGTGCTCCCCTGATCGACGATGAAGGCATCGTCTACGCTGACATCGATCTCGACCGCTGCATTCAACCGAAGCAGATGCATGACATCGTCGGGCACTACAACCGCTTCGACATTTTCGATTTGCGGGTCAATCGCCGTCCGCTGGGGCCGCTCGGCTTTGTGGAGGGCGAACGTTTCGCACCGGACGCCGCCGAGCAGGCAGGCTTCACGTCAATTCCAGACAAGTCGGAATGATGGTTTGGGACGCGTCGCGCCAGCGACGCCATGAGACAGGACTTACGAGGCAAGACTCACAAGTCGGGACTTGGAGGATGGGATGCGCGAAAACGTCATCGGCCGGGCCAATGTCGAGGATACTCCGGAGCTCAAGGCCTACTACAAGGATCTCGAGAAATTCGAAGCCGGCGCGCTGTGGACGGTCGCCAACAAGATCGAGCCGTGGCAGCCGCAGTCGGCGTCCGTTGCCGTGCTCTGGCGCTACAGTGATCTGCGCGAGCACGTGCTGCGCTCGGTGGAGCTGGTCTCGCCGGAGAAAGCGGGGCGCCGGGTGATCTACCTCAACAACCCTGGTCGCCGTGATGTGTCGGCGGCGGTCGGCTGGCTCTATTCGGGATTGCAGGTGATGCACCCCGGTGAAGTCGCGACCGCGCACGCGCACTCGGCCTCCGCCCTGCGCTTCATCATGGAAGGGGCGGGCGCTTATACGATCGTTGACGGTCACAAGATGACGTTGGGGGCGCGCGATTTCGTGCTGACGCCGAACGGCACCTGGCACGAGCATGGCGTCGAAGGCAACGGCTCGGTCTGCATCTGGCAGGATGGGCTCGACATCCCGCTGGTCAATGCGCTGGAGGCCAATTTCTTCGTCGTGCATCCAAAAATCCAGCAGGAGGAGTCCGGCTACCCCGTGGACGACATGACCAGGACCTGGGGCAATCCCGGTCTTCGGCCGGCTGACTCCAAATGGTCGAAGGGCTATTCGCCCATGTTCAAGTACGAGTGGGAGCCGACCTACGACGCTTTGCGGAAATATGCCGCCGCGACCGACGGATCGCCCTACGACGGCATCCTCATGAACTACGTCAATCCAATCACCGGTGGGCACGTGATGCAGACGATCGGCGCGAGCATGCAGTTGCTGCGGCCGGGCGAGACAACGAAGTCGCACCGGCACACCGGAAGCTTCGTCTACCAGGTCGCCAAGGGGCACGGTTGTTCCGTGATCGGCGGCAAGCGGTTCGAATGGGAGGAGCGCGACATCTTCTGCGTTCCGTCCTGGGCGTGGCACGAGCACGGCAACGCGTCTTCGAGCGAGGACGCCTGCCTGTTCTGCTTCAACGATCTGCCTGTCATCGAGGGCCTCAGTCTCTACAGGGAAGAGGCCTATGGCGACAATGCCGGCCATCAGCCGGTCGCCGCCTGACGCGTCCTTGCAGAATTCAACCAGAAGAGCCGGATAGAAGCTTACATGCGTCTTGTCACCTACACCTCCGGCACCAGCGGTGCCCGCCTCGGGGTTGTCGTCAACGGATTGGTCGTCGATGTCGAGCGCCTCGGTGCGTCGCGCAATCTCGCATGGCCGAACGACATGCTCTCGTTCATCGACAACGGCGTGACCCTGTTGCCGGCGCTGAAGGAGTGCCTTGAGAACGCCAATGGCCGCTTCGCGGCCGGCTCGGCCGTTCCAGTCGAGGACGTGAAACTGCAAGCCCCGATCCCGCGCCCGCGAAAGAACATTTTTGGCATCGGGCTCAACTATCGCGCCCATGTCGCGGAGTCCGCCAAGAGCCTCGATACCGACAAGGACCTGCCGAAGCAGCCGGTGGTCTTTTCCAAGCCGCCGACCTCCGTGATCGGTCCCGGCGCAGCCATCCAGCACAATGCGAAGATGACGCAGCAGCTCGATTGGGAAGTCGAGCTCGCCGTCATCATCGGCAAGACCGCCACGCGCATCCCAGTCGACAAAGCGATGGATCACGTCTTCGGCTATTCAGTGATAATCGATATTTCCGCGCGCGACAATCGCCGCGCGGGCCAGTGGATCTTTTCCAAAGGCATGGACACCTATGCGCCGTTCGGCCCCTGCATCGTGACGGCGGACGAGATTCCCGATCCGCATGACTTGCGGCTCTGGCTGACCAAGAACGGTGTCATGAAGCAGGACTCCAATACCAAATACATGATCTTCGACATTGCGGTTCTGATTTCCGACATTTCATCGGGCATGACGCTCGAGCCCGGCGACATCATCGCGACGGGTACGCCTGAAGGAGTTGGCGCCGGCCTGTCTCCGCAGGAATGGTTGTGGCCGGGCGACGTGGTGGAAGCCGGGGTTGATGGCGTCGGTGTCATCAGGCACCCGGTCGTCGCAATCTGATGACGCAGTTCTCCTTCGACCGCGAGCTAAGGTTCGGGGATTGCGACCCCTCCGGCATCGCCTACTTCCCGTCCTATCTGAACATCCTCAATGGCGTCGTCGAGGAGTTCTGGGCAACGATCGGTTTTCCATGGCCGGAATTGATCACGGTCCGGAAGATCGGGACGCCTACGGTGCATCTCACCTGTGATTTTTCCCGGCCATCGAAGTTCGGCGCCCGCCTGACGTTCGCGCTGCACATCGTCAAGGTCGGCCGCGCCTCGCTCCATTTGGCGCACGTCGTCTCGGGTGCGGACGGGACGCGGTGGAAGGCCCGCCAGATCCTCGCCGCGACGTCGCTGGTCGACCACCATGCCATACCCTGGCCCGACGACGTCCGCGCCGCGCTCGTGGCGCGTTGGCACGCTGGGGAGGGAACGGAGATAGTTCCCTCATGATCTCGTTCTTCATGACGTTCTCTGATCCGGCCGGCGAACGCCGGATCCAGTCCGATGATATTGCCGCCGCGGCGGCCATGATCGGATCGATTCCGCATATGACCGAGGGCTTGCTGTTCACGCCGCTGGAGCATTCGGTCGATCACCCCTATGGGGCCGATGGTCCGGGGCCGACTTTAGCCGTCCAACTGCGCTTTCCGGACCTCTTCGCCTGCGAAGCGGCACTCGACGGCGGCGGAGTTCTCGCTGGCCTCGCGGTGGGTGAAGGCCTGCCGAGCCTTGCGGGACTCGATGTCACGCACCAGGCGATGGTGACGCGCTCGTTCCCGGTCGACCTTGCCGCGCATCACGAGGGAACGACGAACCCGTGCAGCTACCTCGTCCACTATCCCGGGCCGGCTGACGACCTCAATGCGTGGCACCTGCATTATCTCGACCATCACCCCTCGATCATGCGGACCTTCCCGAACGTTCGCCAGGTCGAGATCTATACTGGGATCGACTGGGTCGACCGGTTGCCGTCGCAGCGGGTCGCGTACATTCAGCGCAACAAGCTGGTGTTCGATAGTCCCGAGGCGCTGTCGCACGCGCTGGCATCAGACGTGATCAAGCGCATGCGCGCCGACTTCGTGCAATTCCCGCCCTTCCAGGGCGGCAACAAGCATTTTCCGATGCTGACGAGGACCGTCCGGTCTGCGGTCTAGAGCTCGGTGAGGTTAAGTTCGGCTTGATCGCCGGCACCGTTTCACCTCTCTCCAGCGGCAGAGGTCGGATCGTGCCTGTATCGACGGGTCATGCAAGGGCTTTGCCCATCCGACAACTGCGATGATGGCATCTTGCAGGTGATTTGCCCGACGTGTCAATCCAATTTCGTAAAAGGCGAAAATTGTGGCGCCGGCGTCCGGCTACTTTGCATGGGGTTGTTTTCGATGTTTTTGGTGGTACGGCCACGAACGCCTCTGGCCGAACCTGGTCTTCAGTGTCCACCGAGATAGGCCGTGATCAGCCGGGGATCGTGGATGAGGTCCTTGGCCGGGCCTGACTGCACGATCTCACCGGTCTCGAGCACGTAGCCGTAGTCGGCCGTCTCGAGCGCGGCGCGGGCATTCTGCTCGACCAGCAGGATCGAGACGCCCAGCTCGCGCAAGGATGCGATGGTGCGAAAGATCTCGCGCACGATCAGCGGTGCGAGACCGAGGCTTGGCTCGTCGAGCATCAAGAGCTTCGGCTTCGCCATCAGGGCCCGGCCGAGTGCGAGCATCTGGCGCTCGCCGCCGGAGAGCGTGCCCGCGGCCTGTCGCTGCCGCTCCTTCAGCCGCGGGAAGCGATCATAGACCTCATCCAGTGTCTTCTGCACGCCCGAGCGGTCGCGCAGGCTATACGAGCCCAGGAGTAGGTTGTCGGCAACCGACATCTCGGAGAACAGCTCGCGCTTCTCCGGAACGAGGCATAGCCTGCGCTCGACGCGGTCCTCGACGGATATCCTGCCGATGTCGCCGCCTTGGAACATCATGCGGCCGCGCGACGCGAGCAGTCCGATTGCGGCCATCAGGAGCGTGGTCTTGCCGGCCCCGTTCGGGCCGATGACGGTGACGATCTGCCCTTCCTCGACCGACAGCGAGACGTTGCGGACGGCTTCGACGTTGTCGTAGCAGACCGTTACATCGGTCATGGAAAACATCTCGCTCACGCGACGCCTCCGAGATAGGCCTCTTGCACCCGCTCGTCGTTGCGGATCGCGCTCGGTGCGCCCTCGCAAATTTTGGATCCGAAGTCGAGCACGACGATGCGGTCGACCAGCGACATCACGAATTCCATGTCGTGCTCGACGATGAGGATGGTGAGGTGATCCGCCCGCAGCGAGCGCAGGAGCTCTGCAAGCCTCAACTTTTCCTGCCGGCGCAGGCCGGCTGCCGGCTCGTCCAGCACCAGCAAGGAGGGGTCTGCGGCGAGCGCGCGCGCGATCTCCAGTATGCGCTGATTACCGAGGGGAAGATTGCCCGCGAGCTCGAACGGCTTGTCGCCAAGCCCGACGCGCTCGAGCTGCATCAAGGCCTCGTGCCGTGCACTGGCTTCCTCGCGCTGGTTTAGGCCGAAGGCACCGGAAAGCAGGCCGGTGCTGGTGCGGGCGTAGGTGCCGAGCATCACGTTCTCCAGGAGGCTCATGCGCGGCCTCAGCTTGACGTGCTGAAACGTCCTCGCGATGCCGGCCTTGGCGATGCGGGATTGCGCGTCGCGCGTAATCTGGCGCCCTGCAAAGACGATCTCGCCCTTGTTGACCCGGAGCGCGCCGGTCAGGCAGTTGAACATCGTGCTCTTGCCGGCGCCGTTCGGGCCAATGACGGCGAGAATTTCGCCTGACCGCACCTCGAAGCTGACTTTATTGACGGCGATCAGGCCGCCGAACCGGCGCTCGGCGCCATCGACTTTCAGCAGCAACTCGCCTGGCGTCGGCCGCATGCGGCGAGGCAGGGGCGGTGCCGGCGGCGGTCGCTCGCGCTGAATCTTCGGCAGGAAGCGCGCAACGAAGGGCACGATACCCTGCCGCGCCCATTGCAGGAACAGGATGAACAGTGCGGAGAAGGCGACGATCTCGAGCTGTCCGGACGCGCCCTTGGCGATCAGCGGCAGATAGTCCTGCACGCTGTTCTTGAGCAGCGTGACGATGGCAGCCCCCACGACGCCGCCGAGCAGGCTGCCGGCGCCGCCCACCATCGACATCATTAGATATTCGATGCCCATGCCGGCATCGAACGGACCCGGGCTGATGAAGCGGCTCATATGGGCATAGAGCCAGCCGGAGAGCGAGGCAAGGAAGGCCGCGATCACGAAGGTAACGAGCTTGATCTGGAAGGCATTGATGCCGAGGCTCTCGACCAGCGTGTTGCCGCCGCGCAGCGCCCGCATGGCGCGGCCGAGCCGCGAATCCAGGAGGTTGTAACCGAGGAAGAGGACCGCGGCGACAATCCCCCAGATCAAGAAGAAGATCTGGACGCTCGAAACCAGTGCGAACGAGCCGAAGTTGATCGGCGGGATCGACGAGATGCCGTTGAAGCGGCCAAGCCCCTCGACATTGCCAAACAGGAAGCCGATCGCAAGGCCCCATGCGACGGTCGAGAGCGAGAGGAAATGGCCCTGAAGCCGCAGGGTGACGACGCCGAGAACGGCTGCGACACCGCAGGTCAGCACAACGCTCAATACCAGGCCAAGCCAGGGCGAATGCCCGTTCAGCGCGGAGACCCAGGCCGTGGCATAGGCCGCAACGCCCACGAAGGCCGCCTGCCCGAACGACACGATGCCGCCGACGCCGGTGAGCAGCGCAAGTCCAATGGCGACGAGCGAATAGATGCCGATGTAGTTCATCAGCGTAATGCTGAAGGGGCTGAGCACGAAGGGCGCGACCGCAAGGCACACCACCGCCGCCACTGCCGCGAGCTGAACATGAAAGCGCATCATTCCTCGATCTCCTCCTCGGAATGCAGCGAGGCGAGAGACCGCCAGATCAGGATCGGAATCAGCAGCGAGAACACGATGACGTCCTTCAGAGCACTACTCTGAAAGGATGCGAAGCTTTCGAGAATGCCGACGCCGACGGCGCCGATCGCGGCTCCGGGGTAGCTGGTCATGCCGCCGACGATGGCGCCGACGAACGCTTTGAGGCCGATCAGGAAGCCGGAATCGTAGAACACAGTGTTCACCGGCGCGATCAGGATTCCCGATACGCCGGCCATCAGCGAGCCCAGGAGATAGGCGATGGTGCCGGCCCGCGCCGGGCGTATTCCCATCAGCCGGGAGCCGGTTCGGTTCACGGCCGTCGCGCGCAGGGATTTGCCGACCAGCGAGAAGTCGAAGAAGAGATAGAGCAGGCCGCTGAAGACGATTGCGGCGATCACGATCAGCATGGTCTGGCCCGAGATCAGGACGCCGGCGAATTCCGTCGAGAGCGAGGTCAGCGGCTCGGTTCGGACCCCTTCAGGGCCGAAGAACAGCAGGCCGAGACCGACCAGCGCGAAATGCAGCGCGACGGAGACCGTCAGTAGCAGAAGCACCGTTCCATCCGCGATCGGGCGGAACACGATCCGGTCAAGCAGCGGCGCGATCGGCGTGATCAGCATCAGCGCGAGCAGGAGCCGCACTGCAAGGGGCGGATCGATGCGCATCACCAGCCACACGGTACCAACTGCGGCCAATGGCAGCACGAGGTAGAAGAGTAGCGCGCGTGGCAGCATCCGGAGTTCGCCGGCGCGCAGCAACGAGAGAATCTCGATCAGGGTCGCAAGGCAGGCCAGTATCACGACGAGCGCCCCCGTGCCGGGAAAGCGCTTCGCGTCGAGCGCTGCAAGTGTCAGAGCGGTAAATGCGGCGATGTCGCCGAAGGGGATGAAGATGACCCGCGTCACCGTGAAGATGAGGACGGTCCCGATTGCCACCAGCGCATAGATTGCGCCGGTGGCGATCCCGTCGATCGCAAGAATGGCTGCGATGTCGCTCGTCATGTGAGACGCCGTTCTCCCGTTTTATCCGCCAGCCGCTTATCGACTACGGCGCGTACTTCCAGGCGCCGCCGGTCAGACGCACCACGACCAGGGAGCGCTCGTCGACGCCCGTCACCGCACCGGGCTTGAAATTGTAGACGGCGTGTACGCCCGGGAGCTCCTTGGTGCTCAGGATCGCATCTCGCAGCGCTGTGCGAAATTCAGTCGTCCCGGGCTTTGCGATCTTGAGCGCGCGCTCGGCGGCGTTGGCGAAGATCAGCCAGGCGTCAAATGAGTAGGCGGAGAAGCCGTCGGTGGTCGGAATGTTGTGGGTCTTCTGGTACACGGCGCGGAAATCGAGTGCGATCTTCTTGGCAAAGTGCTCGTCCGGAAGCTGCTCGGCTACGATCACGGGGCCGGCGGAGACCTGAATGCCCTCAGCGGCCTTGCCGCCCACATTGACGAAGTCCGGATTGACCAGCGCCACCGTGCCGTAGGTCTTGCCCTTGAAACCGCGCTCGGCAAGGCTCAGGAGGGGCAGCGCGCCCTGTGTACCCGACCCGCCGTCCAGTACAGCATCAGGCCGTGCGGCGAGCACTTTAAGGGTTTGCGCGGTCACCGAAGTGTCGGTCCGGGCATAGCGCTCGTTGGTTTGCACCTTGATGTCGTCAATCGCCTCGGCGGCCTTGGCTCCATTGTAGACGAGATCGCCCCACGCGTCCGAAAACCCGATGTAGCCGATGTTCTTCATGCCGTCGCGCTTCATGCGGTCGGCCACGATCTTGACGAGGAGGGACGCGGGCTGCGGCAC
The DNA here is from genome assembly GCF_054185165.1 of Bradyrhizobium sp. UFLA05-109. NCBI lineage: Bacteria > Pseudomonadati > Pseudomonadota > Alphaproteobacteria > Hyphomicrobiales > Nitrobacteraceae > Bradyrhizobium > Bradyrhizobium sp. UFLA05-109. The sequence goes on from NZ_JBBIAR010000070.1 coordinate 12,938, forward strand.
TGAGACGACCCATTGCTCCGGCGATTCCGGTAGTCTGCCGATCGGCGAGACCGCGATCATCGGCACCTTCAGTTCGCTCGCTACCGCTGCCATGGCAATGGTCGACGGCGCCGTGGCGGTCCCGATCAAGAGGTCCACCTTCTCTTCTTCCACGAGCTTGCGCGCATTGCGCGTCGCGGCCGACGGATCGGAGCCGTCGTCAAGCTGGATCAGTCGAACGGTCTCGCCGTCGATCGTCTTCCTGTATTCATAGGCGGCGTTGATGCCCCGGCCGTAGGGAATGCCGATCGAGGAGCCGTTGCCGCTTAGCGAGGTGACAAAGCCGATGGTGATGTCGGCCCGCGCGGCTGGCGCCGCTAGGACGCCGACAGCAAGTGCGAGGAAGCTCAGAGTCTTGCGCATTCGCGTTCTCCTCCATGGGTGCAGGGCATCAATGCCTGAAAGCCGGTAAGGGGCTTCCGGTTGCAAAAGAACCGATTGAAAGGGATGTTGCGGCGTCCGAGCCGGGCGCGATGACGATGAGCTTGCTGGGCGAAAACGTCAGCAGCCATGGCGACGCAGGCCGCGCGAACGTTGGGCGCCTGGGCGGAGATCACTGGCCGACTGATGCAGAGATGAGCGATCGCGATGCGCGGCCGGCGATGCTGCTGCCGGCTGTTCAAGCCCGACGACTGTCCACGCGATCGAGATTCTCAAAATCGGTGCCCTGCAACATCGTTGCCTTGCCGCCGGCGCGGGCCGGTGGATTATTTAAAGCCTAAAGTATTCCCGGTGGGGCCGTCAACACGTGTCACGGGGCTGTCAGAAAAAAATGTTGCTGCATACAATTTTTGTCAGGCTCCGCCACTTCCAAGGCATCTTGGACCTCAGAAGAGGGCGACACTGCCGTTCGCGGCCGACCTGGTCCGTTGCCGTTGTCGCGCACATTTGACGGGTCAATTAGTTTATGGTTGAAATATATTGTCGACTACCGAAAACCGATCCTCCGATGAGCCACTCGAGGAGAAGGACGATGCGCATCTTCTGGCAAAGCTTCGTTGATGCGAGCGTCAACGCGCCCTACATGGCGCTGCTGTCGGAATACCTCAACACGATCGCGGCGCACGGCACGACGGTGCATGTCGAAGGGATTTCGCCGCCGGACCGCGAGTTCGGACGGCTCGCCGAATTGCGCTGCGCCGTTCAGGCGATCGACAACGGCATCGCGGCCGAGGAGGGCGGGTTCGACGCCTTCGTGATTGGTCATTTCCAGGATCCCGGACTTTACGAGCTCCGCTCGACGCTCGACATTCCCGTGATCGGGACCGGCGAGGCGACGTTGCTTGCGGCCTCGCAACTCGGCCGGCGCCTCGGCCTCGTGACACTCGATCCCGTCTTCGAGGTCTGGCACTACGAGCAGGCTGAACGTTACGGCCTCGGTCATCGCGTCGTCCACGTGACGGGCCTTGGCTGCAAGCCCGAGGATTTCGCAAGCGCGTTCGCGGGCGATCAGGCCGCCCATGCCCGGATGATCGAGGATTTCATGACCTGCGCCCTTCCGCTGGTGGAGCGCGGTGCCGACGTGGTGATACCCGCGGGTGTGCTGCCGGGCCTGCTGATTGGGCGGGAGCACGGTCTGAAGGTCGGGCACGCGCCGGTGGTGAATTGCGCCGCGGTGGCGTTGAAGAGCGCCGAGATGTGGGTGCAACTCAGGCGGCTCAATGGCACCGAGCCGAGCCGCGGGCCGAGCTTCAAGCGTGCCAGCGCACTCGCTCGTGACGATTTTCGGGCGCTGCTTGCGCGCAACAAGCGTTAGCGCCGGAAGGGCCGGTCAAGTCTGGAGAGCAAGATATGATGAGACCCGAAAAGATCCTTTACGAGACCGAGGTGACGGCGATGGGGGGCCGCGACGGCAAGGCCGCGAGCGCGGATGGCTTGCTGTCGGTGTCGCTGTCCTTGCCGAAGTCGCTGGGCGGACCGGGCGGCGAGGGGACCAATCCGGAGCAACTCTTTGCGGCCGGCTATGCCGCGTGCTTCCTTGGCGCGGTCAAGCTCGTGGCGCGCACCCGGAAGATCGTTCCCTCTGCCGAGCCTTCGGTCACTGCGAAGGTTGCCATGGGACCGGTGCCTGTCGGGTATGCGCTCGCAGTCGAACTGAAGGTTTGCCTGCCCGGGATCGAGAAACCGGTGGCGGAGCAAATCGCCGCAGGAGCGCACGAGCGGTGTCCCTATTCGAACGCGACTCGCGGCAATATCGACGTCAAGCTGACGGTGATCTGAGGCGGGTCAAAGGCAGGCGGCAGGTGAAAAATTCGCTGCGCACACCCTACGACGGAATCGTGATGGCGGCGCCTGTCACGATACCCTATTTGCGCTATTCCATCGAGAGCGCGCAATGGTGGATCGGCCGCGCGCTGAGCGCGCTCGTCGCGCAGGCCGGCATCAAAGCCTCCGACATCGACGGTCTGTGCGTCTCGAGCTTCACCATAGGAACTGACAGCGGAATTGGACTGACGCAGCATTTCGGACTGTGCGTGCGATGGTTGGACACCATCCCGCTCGGCGGCGCCAGCGCCATCGCCGCATTGCGGAAGGCCGCACGCGCGGTGCAGGCGCGCGATGCCGACATCGTGGCTTGCGTGGCCGGCGACACCAACCACGTCGATTCCTTCCGCCTGACGCTAGAGAACTTCTCGCGGTTCAACCAGGATGCTGTCTATCCCTATGGTGCGGGCGGCGCCAATGCGAGCTTCGCGCTGATTGCGCGCAACTATATGCGGACGTTTGGCATCACGCGCGAGGATGTTGGCAGGATCGCGGTCGCCCAGCGCGCCAACGCGCTGCGCAACCCGCACGCGCTGATGAAGACGCCGCTGACGATCAAGCAATATCTGGCGGCCCGTCCGATTTCCGATCCCATTCATCTCTTTGATTGCGTCATGCCCTGCGCCGGTGCCGAGGCCTTCCTTGTGATGCGGGACGAGACCGCGGCATCGCTGGGATTGCCGGCTGCACGATTGCTGTCGACGATCGAGCGGCACAACGCCTTCGCCGACGACGAGATGCAGGTGAGGGGCGGCTGGGCAATGGACGTCGGTGAGCTCTACGCGATGGCCGGCGTTAGGCCTGACGATCTTGATATCGTCCAAACCTATGACGACTATCCGATCATCACGATGATGCAGTTCGAGGATCTCGGCTTCTGCGACAAGGGCGAGGGCGCAGAATTCGTGCGCCAGCACGATCTCACGATTGACGGCGACTTCCCGCACAATACCTCGGGTGGACAGCTGTCGGTCGGGCAGGCCGGCGCAGCCGGCGCCTATCTCGGTCTCGTCGAAGGGCTGCGGCAGGTCCTGGGAGCAGCGGGTCCCACACAAGTGAAGGATGCAAAGCTCGGTTTGGCCTCGGGATTCGGTATGATCAACTATGACCGCGGCCTGGCCTCGGGTGCCGCGATCTTTGCAGGGCCTTCGCGATGATCGATCCGATTGAGCCGCCCCGGCGCAAGAACCCGCTGCTGCGGACGCGGCTTCCTACATCGCCGCCGCGGCCGCGCAGCAGAACATCGCACGGGTTCACGCGCGCTGCCGCCGAAGGACGCTTCATGCTCCAGCGCTGCGAGGGCTGCGGTGCCTTCGCGTATCCGGCGCGCGAGGCGTGCCCCGCCTGCCTGTCGGCCGGTCTTGCGTTTGTCGATGCGCCGCGTCGCGGCACCCTGCTGGCAGAGACGACGGCGCGCGTGCCGAGCGACGTCTACTTCCGCGAGCGGGTGCCCTGGCGCATCGGCCTCGTCAAGATGGACGTCGGTCCGACGATGGTTGCGCATCTCCATGCCGACTGCGTCGAGGGCGCCCCGGTGCGCATGTCGCTTCAAATCGACAAGAGCGGGCAGGCCGTGGCCTTTGCCCGACCCGAGGCAGAGACTCCCAATATGGCAGACGACAGACAGTGGCGGGAAATGACGGCCGATCCAAAATTCAGGCGGGTGCTCGTCACCAACGGCCGCAGCGTGATCGGCCAGGAAGCCGTCGCAGCCCTGAAGGTCTCGGGCGCGAAGACCGTGTTCGTTGGCGTAGCCGAACCCTGGCGGCCTTTCGCCGGTGAAAAACTGCTGCGCGAGCAGGACGGGGTCGAGGTCGTCACGCTCGATGCTGCCGACGAAAAATCTGCCGCCGATCTTGCCGCAGACATAGGCGGCAAGGTCGACATCCTCGTCAACACGACGGAACATGTGCGGCCGGGCGGCCTGCTCGACCGCAGGGGCACGAGCATCGCGCGGGACGAGATCGATCAGGCCTATCTCGGCTTCATCAATCTCGCACAGGCCTTTGGACCCGCCATGCGCATGCGCGGCGCCGACGGCATCAACAACAGCGTCGCATGGGTCAACATCCTGTCAGTCTATGCGCTCGCGAACTGGCCCGCCTTTGGAGCCTACTCGGCCTCACAGGCCGCGTGCCTGTCGCTGTCGCACTGCCTTCGTGCGGAGCTACGCCCCGGCGGCATCAAGGTTATGAACCTATTCACCGGGCCCGTCGACACCGAGTGGTTCCAGACCGTTCCACCGCCGAAGGTCGCGCCGCGAGCCGTCGCCCAGGCGATCGTGTCCGGGCTCCGGGGCGGACTCGAAGAGATGTATGTCGGGGATGTCGCCGAAGAGATTCGGCAACGTCTCGCAGCCAATCCGAAAGCGCTCGAGCGCGAGCTCGACAGGTGAACCGGGATTTCAACCAAGCCGGAGGACGTGACGATGGAAAGCAAAAATCTCCTTGAGCTGGCAGGTGCGATTTCTTCCGGCGCGGTGCGCGTCGTCGATCTGACCTTCACGCTAAGTCCGGATTTTCCGGTCATCGTGCTGCCGCCGGAATTTGGGCAGGCGGCACCAGTCCGCATCCAGGAGATTTCGCGTTACGATGGTCGCGGTCCGGCCTGGTACTGGAACAATGTGACGTTCGGCGAGCACACCGGCACGCATTTCGACGCGCCCATTCATTGGTTCACCGGCAAGGATCTGCCGAACAATGCCGTCGACACTATGCCGTCAAAGGACATGATCGCGCCGGCTTGCGTCATCGACTGCTCCGCAGAGGCGGCGAAGGATCCGGACTTCCTGCTGACGGTCCCGCTTGTCGAAGTCTGGGAGGCGAAGAACGGACGCATTCCCGAGCGTCACTGGGTTCTGCTACGCACCGACTGGTCGAAGAAGGGTTGGCGCGATTACTCCAGCCTCAGGGATGACGGCGCGCACACACCGGGCCCGAACCCGGCCGTCATGAAATGGCTGGTAGAGGAGCGCGGCATCATCGGCTTCGGCACCGAAACCATCGGCACCGATGCGGGGCAGGCCGGCCATTTCGAGCCGCCTTATCCGGCGCATCATTTCCTGCACGGCGCGGGGCGCTACGGTTTGCAGTGCCTCTGCAACCTGGACCAGCTTCCCGCCACCGGCGCTGTCATCGTGGCCTCACCGCTGAAGATACAAAACGGCTCCGGCAGCCCGCTTCGGGTCATCGCGCTGGTTGCGTCGAGCTGACGCGAACAGATGGCGCTTGCATAAAAGAAGAAACCGCTCACGAAAGATAAGTGCATGAACGTCATCAAGAGCCTGCTCGCCACCACCGCGCTGCTCCTCGTTGTTCCCCAAGCCGTGCAGGCGGAGATCCTGGTCGGTTTCGTCACCGGCCTCAGCGGGCCCGTGTCGTCGATCGGGATTCCGAACGCGAAGGGAATCGCGGCTGGGGAGGCGTATGTCGACGAGGTCGGCGGCGAGAAGCTCCGTCTCATCCAGCTTGATGACGGCTCCGATCCGACGGCCTCGGCGCGCAACGCCCGCAAGCTGGTCGAGCAGGAGAAGGTCGATATCCTCATTGGCACGTCCGGCGCACCCCAGACGCTCGCGATGGCGACGGCGGCGATCGAGATGAAGATCCCGATGATCGCCGTGTCCCCGATCGCGCCGGTGCCGGCCGGCGACGGCGGTCCCTGGGTGGTGCAGACGCCACAACCGACGCCGCTCCTCGTCCAGGGCATCGTCGATCATATGAAGGCACGCGGGCTGAAGACCGTCGCCTTCATAGGGTTCTCCGACGCGTTCGGCGATCTGATGTACGACTCGCTCTCGCAAAGTGCCAAGGCGGCGGACATCAAGGTCATCGCGAACGAGCGATATGCACGATCCGATTCGTCGGTGACTGCCCAGGTATTGCGCGCGCTTGCCGCTCGCCCTGATGCGATCATGCTCGGCGGCACCGGAACGCCCGGTGCATTGCCGGTCATCGCTCTGTCGGAGCGCGGTTACAAGGGGCCTCTTTATGGCAATCACGGGCTCATAAGCGCTGATTTCCTGCGCCTGGCAGGCAAGGCCGCAAACGGCATCATCTGCCCGACCGGGCCGGTGACCGCTGCCGAGCAACTTCCGGCCAGCAATCCGATCCAAAAGGTTGCCCTGGATTTCCGGGCGGCCTTCGAGAAGGCGAATGGCGAGATGCCGACGGACTCATTCTCCTCTTATTCGTTCGATGGCTGGCTGGTCTTCGTCGATGCGGCCAAGCGGGCGGTCGCGACCGGCGCCAAGCCGGGCACGCCCGAATTCCGCACCGCGCTGCGCGAGGCTCTGTTCACGACCAAGAATGTGGTGGGGACGCAAGGCGTCTATACTTACATGCCGGCGGATCGGCACGGTGTCGACGATCGTGCGCGCATTTTGGTTCAGATCGAAGACGGAAAATATAAGCTGCTGCCCTGAGCGAGGCGCATATGACGGAGGGCAACGTGCAGGCAGGGGTCGGGCAGGGGGGCGAGGCGCCGGCCTGGGCTCGCGCGGTCGAACTGTTTCCATCGTCCGATCGGATACTCTCCACCATCCTTACGAGACAGGCCGAACGCTACGGCGACCATGTCCTGCTGGTCTCGGGGGAGACGCGCTGGACCTACGCACAGACCGCGGCGATTGCAGCAGCATCTGCCCAAATCCTCGCGGACGCCGGGATCAAGCCCGGCGATCGGGTCGCGCTGATGTGCTCAAACCGGCCGGAATTTCTTCAGATCTATCTCGGATGCGCCTGGCTCGGCGCGATCGTGGTGCCGATCAACACGGCGCTGCGCGGTTTCCAGCTCTCCCACATCCTCCGCAATTCGCGTCCCTCGCTCCTGGTGGTTGAAGCGCCGTTCCTTGCCGCGATCGACACGGTCGAAGCGGACGTCGAGCTTCCCTCTCAGGTCTGGATGATCGGGACCGCCGCCAAGACAAACAGCGCGAAGATCTCGCCAGTCCCGCTGCCCGTTCTCGGCGACCGAGCGACTGCCAGTATCGCACGTCCCGGCGACACCGTGGCCATTCTCTACACGTCCGGCACGACCGGCCCCGCCAAGGGCGTGTGCTGTCCGCAGGCGCAATTGTTCTGGTGGGGCATCTATTCGGCGCGGGCACTGGGCATCCGTGAGGGCGATGTGCTGTTCACGACGCTGCCGCTGTTCCACACCAACGCGCTGAATGCGTTCTATCAGGCCGTCCTGAACGGATGCACTTACGTGCTGGAGCCCAAATTCTCCGCCTCCGGGTTCTGGATTGCCGCGCGACGGCACGATGCGACCGTCGGCTATCTGCTCGGAGCCATGGCATCGATGCTGCTGGCGCAGCCGAGGACCGAAGGCGACGTAGCGCATCGGCTTCGCGTTGCGCTCGGCGGCGGCGTGCCCCCACAAATCCACGGGCCGTTTCTTGAACGGTTCGGCGTGCCCCTGGTCGATGGCTACGGATCGACGGAGACCAATTTCGTGTTCGCAGGCGCGATCCCGTCTGATCGCCCGGGGACGATGGGATATCTCGCCGAAGGTATCGAAGCCCGGATCGTCGATGCCGACGATTCCGAGTTTCCTGACGGGCAGGCGGGAGAGCTGCTGCTTCGCGCCAAAGAGCCTTTTGCATTCGCGACCGGGTATTTCGGCATGCCGGAGAAGACGGTCGAGGCTTGGCGAAACCTGTGGTTCCACTCGGGCGATCGAGTGGTCCGCGATCCGGACGGGCACTATCGCTTCATCGATCGCATGAAGGATTCGATCCGCAGGCGTGGTGAGAATATTTCTTCATGGGAGGTCGAGCAGGCCATCCAGTCCCATCCCGCGGTCGCAGCCTGCGCGATTTATCCGCTGCCGTCGGAGTTGGGCGAAGACGAGGTCGCCGCCGCTATTCTGCTTGAGCCCGATCAATCGCTCGAGCCGGTCGAGATCATCCACCATTGCGAGGGGCGGATCGCCTATTTTGCCATTCCCCGCTACGTGCGGATCGTGAGCCAGATGCCGCTGACGGAGAACGGCAAGATCAAGAAGGGCGTACTGAGCGACGCGGGTGTGACGACCGATACGTGGGATCGCGAGGCGGCAGGAGTCAAAGCGCGGCGTTAGCCACTGATGCCACGTGGCTTCACGGCTTTTCCAGCGAGTCTCTAACGACGCCCTTGAGTTTGTCGAGCTCCCCGATCAAGCCGTCGAGCCTGTCAGCTGGGAATTCCGCCAGCAGTTCCGCGAGCCATGAGCCATGGCTCTTCGCCATGCGCCTGAAAGCCTTTCGGCCCTCGACGGTCATGCAGACAATCTGCACGCGGCGATCAAGCGTCGATGGCGTGCGGGTGATGTACCCGTCCTCGGTCAGGCGTTCGACGATTGGCGTCAGGTTCCCGGCGGACACCATCAGCCGCTTGGGCAGCTCTCCGAGCACCAGTCCGCTCGGCTCGCGGTCGAGCTGGGCCAGAACATCGAAGCGAGGCATCGTGAAATCGAATTCCTCGCGAAACCGGCGTCGCAGCTCGCCCTCGATGAGGGTCGTGCACGCCAGCAGCCGGAGCCAGAGCCGTGTTTGGGCCCTGTAATCGGCCTCCGGATCGGCCCCGTTCTTGGTCGAAACGGGCGGGGACTCCTTTGCGAGTGCCAAATCGAATCTCCTGGGAGCTTTTGCCTGTCGAACGCTGACGGCTTCGTGAATGCTTGGGCAGAATAGTTTGTGCCAAAAGTAAATTCAAGGTTCAGGCGGACCGCCGCCGCTTGGGTCGCCCGTGGCCGGATTTGCGATCTTTAGCTAGAAATTCGCAACGAAGGTGGCCATCTCCGAAGAGCCGCCGAGAAACGCTTTGTATCCCGGGCCTGGCCAAATATTTTATGATTAAAATAAATGGACACAGTGCTCCCGTCGAGACCGAGGTGACTGCCGTCGTCTTACGCCGACGTGCGCGAGCTTCGATTCGATGTCGCGCCAGATGTCGTTGCAATTATTTGATCCGGTCAGCTGCGTGTCCAATTTGAAGCGGCGGTTGCGGTGTTGGACAAATACACGCCGACGCGCGATGCCGATCGATCTCGTCGCTAAACGTGTGATCAGCTTGGCTCTTGCTGGATCGACTCGATCCCTATTCCGGTTGAACGGGAAGCGCTTTTGCGCGATGGATGCGCACGAAGAGATTCCAATAGTCAGCTCCAAGCGAACACCTTCGTGGTTTCACTTGGGAGGGCGAGTTAACCGGTTGAAGTCGCAAGATTATTATCGCTTTTCTGTGGCACCCATGATGGATTGGACCGACCGGCATTGCCGGGTGTTTCACCGTCATCTGACGCGGCGCGCGCTGCTTTATACGGAGATGCTGACGACCGGCGCGGTCATTCATGGCGACCGGGCGCGGCTCTTGGCATTCGACGCCTCCGAGCATCCGGTGGCGCTCCAGCTTGGCGGGTCGGATCCGCGCGAGCTTGCGCTCGCGGCACAGATCGGTGCGGACTTCGGCTATGACGAGATCAACCTCAACGTCGGCTGCCCATCCGACCGGGTAAAGGACGGCCGCTTCGGTGCGTGCCTGATGGCCGAGCCGGAATTGGTGGCGACCTGCATCGATGCGATGAAGCGCGCCGTGCGCGTGCCCGTGACGGTGAAGTGCCGCATCGGCATCGACGATCAGGATCCGGAAATCGCGCTCGATCGGCTAGCGCGCGCGGTGGTCGCGGCAGGCTCTGACGCGCTGATCGTGCACGCCCGAAAAGCCTGGCTCAACGGCCTGTCGCCGAAAGAGAACCGCGACATCCCGCCGCTGGACTACGATCGCGTCTATCGCCTCAAGAGGGCAATGCCTAACGTGCCCATCATCATCAACGGCGGGATCTCCGGCATCGATGAGGCGAAAGCACATCTCGCCCACGTTGATGGCGTGATGCTGGGGCGCGCCGCCTATCACGATCCATGGCGGCTGCTTGCGGTCGATCCAGAGTTCTTCGGTGAGGTCGCGCCGCATGCGACGATGCAGGCTGCGTTTGAAGCCATGATGCCCTACATCGCGGAGCAGCTTGCGCGGGGCACACGACTGCACGCCATCACGCGCCATTTCGTCGGCGCGTTCCATGCCGTGCCTGGCGCGCGTGCCTTCCGCCGCCATCTCGCCGAGCATGGCGTGAGGCCAGGGGCCGGGCTCGACGTCCTTCGTGATGCGATCGCGCGCGTCAGCGATCGTGCGGTAGCGGAAGCTGCGGAATAGCGACACCCTCTGAATGTTGAAGGCTAGGAGCCGGATCGGCGATCCGGCTCCTCGTCGTTCGGTCAGCGGAACAGGTCGAAATGATAGTTCACGCCGACGCGGAAGCTGTGAAATTTTGCGGCATTCCAATCCTGCAGATCGTCGTGCTTGAACTCGGTGTAGAGATATTCGGCCTTGGCCGACCATTTGGGCAGAAAGGCCCATTCGACGCCGCCGCCCGCGGTCCAACCCATCTTCATCTTGTTGATCGGGCCGTCCTTCAATTCGCCGGTGGCAAGACCTGCAGTCCCGAAGAACAGCAGCCGCGAGTCCATCGTGGCGATGCCGGCGCGGGCACGACCCGTCATATACCAGGGCACGCTGACGGCGGCGCTGTTGAGCGCGTCGTGATTCTTGATGTCGCCGCCCTCGAAGTCGTTCTCGATACCGACCACGAACATCGGTGAGAGCTGGTAGTTGTAGCCGATCTGGACGCCGCCGACGGCGCCCTTGACCTTGCCGCCGCTCGTGCCGACGAGGTTGTTGTAGGCGTCATCGCCGCTCGTGGCGTAGCCGGCGTTGAAGCCGGCATAAAGGCCCGTCCACGAATAGGCCGGCGTAGGCGCCGTGTAGGCGGAAGCCGGCGCGGCATAGCGCGCCGAAAGATCAGCGGCGCTTGCGCCGCCTGCGGTCAGCGCGACGGCAAAGGGCAAGGCGCAAACCGTGCGACGTCGTGCGGCTCTGGCATTCATAACTCTCAATCTCCCACTGGGCCGCGTCGTGAACGCAGCGCTTGTCCAACCCCGATCCGGGATGAGACTTTGTTATAAACCGACTGGACGGTTTGTAAATAGATGGAAATGACACACCCGCGATCTTTCGGTGGTCGGGCCACGTCGTTTGTGCCTAGGGGTAGCCGTGCAGCATCAGGCGGTCGGCGCGGACTTCCCAGCGCTCGAGGCGGTCGAGGAAGGTCATGCCGAGCAGGTTGGTCTTCATCGTGCCGTGTGGCACCACCAGTGCGGGCACCGAGCGCTCGACGAGCTTGCCGATCGCGAGCCGATCCAGTGTCAGGCGCGCCGCTTTGGTGCGGCCGCCGGCAGTCTCGACGTCGACGTTATAGTCGAGCAGTTCCAGCGGGAGGCCCGCTGCCTTCGCTGTCTCATAGGTAAGCACGACGGAGGTCGCGCCGGTGTCGACCACCATGGGCGCAGGCACGCCGTTGATCCGCGCCTGCAGCGCGAATTCGCCGCCGCGGCCGCGTTGGACTTCGACGGCCCGCGTCTTCAGGCTGGTGCGGTGGCGCATGAGATCGGACACGGTGTCGCTGGCGCGAGCGACCTGCTCGGGGTCCCTGTAGGCGACCACGGCGCCGGCGGTCGCGGTCAACAGGAACAGCACCAGGAAGAGGCGGCTCATCGCGCACCTCCGTTTCCCGGCGTCAGGCGGATTTCGGCGCTGAACCGATCGGTGAAAGTCCAGCATTCGCCATGCGCGCCGGAAGCTGCGCCATGAGGGCAAGCCGTTCCGCGCGCTCCATGGCGTGCCAGCGCGCGATCTCCGGCAGCGTGCGGCCGCAGCCGAAGCACAGCTTTGTCTTGGGATCGATCATGCATACGGCGACGCACGGAGTGTCTTTGCTCATTCCCGCATAATGAAGGATCGCTGGGCAGTTCTGCAAGCATCTCTCAGGAGCCCGTGCCTGCACTCATGATCGGCTTGTGGCGCGGCCGGCGTCTCTCGTCCGTGACACCGGAGCCGTCGGGCTGCAGCGGCGGAGCCTCTTCCGTCATCGGTGCAAGCGCGCTCATCACGCGCTCCGGCGGGAAGGTGACGATCACCTCGGTGCCGATGCGCAGTTTCGATTTAAGCGTGAACGTGCCGCCGTGCATGTCGATCAGGTTCTTGGCGATGGGAAGGCCGAGGCCTGCGCCCTGTTCGGCCGATTTGATCGAGTTCGAGCCTTGGCCGAAGGAGGCGAGAACGACCGGGATTTCGTCTTCGGGAATGCCCGAGCCGGTATCCTTCACCGAGAGGTATTGCCCACCCGAAGCGGTCCAGCCGACTTTCAACCAGATCTCGCCGCCCTGCGGGGTGAACTTTATCGAGTTGGACAAGAGGTTAAGCACGACCTGGCGGATGGCTCGCTCGTCGGCCCACAGCCGCGGCATCGCTTGCTCATAGACCTCGTGGATGGTGATGCCACGGCTCGATGCGCGCAGCTTCATCAGATGATGGCAGTCGGCGACGATGCCCACCAGCGACACCGCTTCCTCGTTCAGCTCGTAACGGCCGGCCTCGATCCGGGACAGGTCGAGGATCTCGTTGATGAGATTGAGCAGATGTACACCGGAATTATGGATGTCGGCGGAATATTCCTTGTAGACGGCGACCTGATGCGGGCCAAAAATCTCGCTCTTCATCACCTCTGAGAAACCGAGGATCGCGTTCAGCGGCGTGCGCAACTCGTGGCTCATCTGCGCGAGGAAGCGCGACTTGGCGACGTTGGCGGATTCGGCGCGGTGCCGCGCCTCGTCTGAAATTGCCTTGGCCTGTTCGAGTTCGCCGATCAGCGCGTCCTTCTCCGCGCGCGCTTCCAGCGTTGCGAAGGTCGAGGAGTGCAGCCGGTGCGCCAGAAGCACGAAATAGCCTTCGGCGCCGAGCGACAGCGCCGCCAGGATGTAATTGTCCAGCGAGCCGCTTATCGCAAAGCTCAACGCCATCGCGACTGCAACGGGCGCGGTGGCCGCAAGCGCGGCAATCGGCAAGTTAGCGGCCAGCATGCTCGACACTGCGATCACCAGCAGCATCAGGAACATCATCAGCGTTTCCGTGACGACGTCGAACACGGGATGGATCAGGATCGCCATCCAGCACAGGCCGTAGAGCAGGTCGAGCACGACGAATCGCGTGCGCCATTTGCGGGTGATCGTGGGTGAGGTAGGTTCGGCAAGATAGCGGCGGCAGCTCCGGATCATGGCAGCGTGGACGCAGAGCATACCGACCGTCCAGAGCGCCGCGGGAACCGGCTGCATCCAGAGCCCGAACAGCACGCCGGTCGCGACCACGAGCAACATCACGACGTAAGAGGCCGACAGCCGCGTCTGCGCATATTGGCGCAGCATTTCGCTGTCGAAGGCGGGCCGTGTTCCGCTGGTCGACGTTAACTTGTCGCGTGCCTCGCGAACCCGCTGCGCCGCAGCCCGGCGACTACTCGCCGATGGCACGCTCGCCGGCTCGGCCGGAAGCTGTACGACCTCGGGCTTTTCAGCGGGGTTACTCATCAAGCAACACGAATTCCTGCCCACGCCGACGCGGGCCTTCTGCATTCTCTATCTCTGGCAACAAATCCTTAAGAGCTGACTTAAGGAGCTAAAGAATTGCGTTAACGGGGAGTTAATTCGACGTGTCGAGCTGCGGCGAATGGCCGGCTCAGTGCATTGCTGCGTGCTGCACGATATAGACCACGGCCCCGGCCAGATATCCGGCAAGCGCCGGTCCCGCGATGCGGCGGGCGTACCAGAAGAACTCGATCTTCTCGAGCCCCATGGCGGCAACCCCGGCGGCCGAACCGATGATCAGGATCGAGCCGCCGGTGCCGGCGCAATAGGCGATGAACTCCCAGATGAAGGTGTCGGGCGGGTAGTGCGCGAGGTCGTACATGCCCATGGTCGCGGCGACCAGCGGCACGTTGTCGACGATGGCGCTGAGCAGGCCCAACAGGACGACGATGATGTCCTGGCGGCCGATCGTGGTTTCAAGCCATCTCGCCAGCATCGTCAAGAGGCCGGCATGCTCGAGGCAGGCGACCGCGAGCAGGATGCCGACGAAGAACACGATCGAGCTCATGTCGATCCGGGTCAGCGCATGCGCGAGCGTAAGGGGCTTCCGCACGTGCTCGTCCTTGTCGCGATGGATGATTTCGCCGACCAGCCAGACGATGCCGAGCCCGAGCAGAACACCCATGAAGGGCGGCAGATGTGTGAGCGTCTTGAAGGCGGGCACGGCGATCAGCACGCCAAGCCCAAGGAAGAACATCAGGTTGCGCTCGAACAGCTCGATCCCTTGCAGCCGGTCTTCCTTCGGCGGCGGCGCAATCGCCTTGCCCCGCAGCGAAAAGCTGATGAATGCGAGCGGCACGAGCAGGTTGGCGATCGAAGCCGGAAACACCGCGCCCATGATGTTCACCGGCGAGACTTGTCCGCCGATCCACAGCATGGTCGTGGTCACGTCGCCGATCACCGTCCAGGCGCCGCCGGCATTCGCGGCGATTACGATGAGGGAGGCGAACAGCAGGCGGTCATCGCGCCTGGCGATCAGTCTCTGGATCAGCGAGACCATGACGATGGTGGTCGTCAGGTTGTCCAGAACCGCACTCAGGAAGAATGTCACGAATCCGACGAGCCACATGAGCTGAACCTGGCTCGTGGTGTGGATTCGCGAGGTGATGACCTCGAAGCCGTTGTGGGCGTCGATGACCTCGACGATCGTCATGGCGCCGATCAGGAAGAACACGATCTGCGCCGTCGCGGCGACGGATTCGTCGAGCTGATGTCCGACCAGGGTGTGGTTGCCGATCGTGACCGCGTACACAGTCCAGAGCAGAACCGCGCCGATCAGCGCGGCCGCACTCTTGTTGATGCCGAGCGGATGTTCGAGCGCGATCGCCACGTAGGCAATGACGAAGATGGCGGCGATCGCGATCAGCAAGACAGGTCTGCTTTAAACGGCCATCAGCGTTGCAGCCGCGCCAGCAGGCTCGACGTATCCCAGCGCTTGCCGCCCATCTTCTCGACTTCGGCGTAGAACTGATCGACCAGCGCGGTCACCGGGAGGTTGGCACCGTTGCGGCGGGCTTCCGCGATGCAGATCGAGAGGTCCTTGCGCATCCATTCGACGGCGAAGCCGAAATCGTACTTGTCGTCGTTCATGGTCTTGTAGCGGTTCTCCATCTGCCAGGACTGCGCGGCGCCCTTGGAAATGGTGTCGATCACGGCGGCAACGTCGAGGCCCGATTTCTTGGCGAAGTGAATGCCTTCGGAGAGGCCCTGGACGAGACCGGCGATGCAGATCTGGTTGACCATCTTGGTGAGCTGTCCGGAGCCCGCAGGCCCCAGCAGCTTGCACATCCGCGCATAGGCCGCGATGACCGGCTCGGCGCCGGCATAGGCGTCCGCGGAGCCGCCGCACATCACGGTCAGGACGCCGTTCTCGGCGCCGGCCTGTCCACCGGAGACGGGGGCGTCGACGAATTTGAAGCCGCCCTTGGTGGCAGCCGCGTCAAGCTCGCGTGCGACTTCGGCGGAGGCGGTGGTGTGGTCGACGAAGGTCGCGCCCTTCTTCATGCCGGCAAACGCGCCGTCGGGACCGATCGTCACCGCGCGCAGGTCATTGTCGTTGCCGACGCAGCACATCACGAAATCCTGGCCCTCGGCGGCCGCCTTCGGGGTAGGCGCGGTCTTGCCGCCGAACTTGTCTGCCCATTCCTTCGCCTTGGCCGCGGTGCGGTTGTAGACGGTGACCTCATGGCCACCTTTCTTGACGAGGTGGCCAGCCATGGGGAAGCCCATGACGCCGAGACCGAGGAAAGCGACTTTAGCCATATGGGTGACCTTGCTTGTGCTTGGGCGTTCTTGCGGTTGTGACCGGCCTTTGAGACAGCCGGCCCACACGATCGCGGGTTTTTGGCGGTTCCGCCCAAAAAGGGCGGATCGGGGGCGCACCATAAACCCTTGAGGCCGGAGGGCAACGGCTTCGTTTGAAGGTCTCCTGTGCTAGGATGAGCGGACAAGGACGTAAAGAAAAAGGGAGTGAAGGCATGGCCGTGAGCGTCGGGGTGCTCGATCATTTCAACATCAGGACCCGGAAACTGGCCGAGACGATCCGCTTCTATTCGGACGTGCTGGGTCTCGAAAACGGTCCGCGGCCCAATTTCGCTTTCCCGGGTGCGTGGATGTACAGCGAGGGCAAGCCGGTGGTGCACCTCGTCGACATTTCCGTGACGGACGAGGCTCAAAAGCCCGATTCAGGCGTTGTCCATCACGTTGCCTTCGCCAGCCGCGGTTTCGACGGCATGAGGCAGCGGCTGAGCGGCAAGGGGATGAAATTCGATTCCCGGCAGGTGCCCGGCGGCGACCTCTGGCAGATCTTCGTGCACGACCCCAATGGGGTCATGATCGAGCTGAACTACGAGGCGGCCAAGGAGCAGGGGGCGGCGGCCCCGGTCGAGACGGCCGGCGATATCGGCAGGCAGTAGCCTTTTGGGCGTTTCCGCTCTAATGGGTCGCATCGTGACTTTAGGAGATGCGCTTTGAGCGTGACGCAGCAACAGGTTCTCGACAGCCTCAGCCGGATCAAGTCGCCGCGCGGGGTGGCGCTCACCAATGCCAATGTGCTGAGCGCGATCAGCGCCAGTGACGGCAAGGTGTTCTTTTCGATCAATGTCGATGCCGCGGAGGCGCGGGCTTGGGAGCAGGTTCGGGCCGAGGCTGAGGCCGCCGTCCGTGCCATTCCCGGCGTCACCACGGCCATGGTGGCGCTGACCGCCGATCGCAAGCCGGGGAGCGCACCACCGCCGCCGCCGAGCCGCGGTGCACCTGGGGTGCAGCCGGCCCATGCCCATCGGCCACCGCAGGGCGGCACCTCGCCGATGTCGCGGCAGTCCGAGATTCCCGGCATTTCCGCCGTCATCGCCGTGGCCTCGGGCAAGGGCGGGGTCGGCAAGTCGACCACCGCGCTCAACCTCGCGCTTGGTCTGCGCGACCTCGGCCTCAAGGTCGGGCTGCTCGATGCCGACATCTACGGTCCCTCGGTGCCGCGGCTGACGGGCCTGCACGAAAAGCCCGAGTTGAACGAGGAGCGGAAGATGATTCCGCTGAGGCGTTTTGGTCTGTCGATCATGTCGATCGGATTCCTGGTCGAGGAAGAGACCGCGATGATCTGGCGCGGTCCGATGGTGATGTCGGCGGTGACGCAGATGCTGCGCGACGTCGAGTGGGGCAAGCTCGACGTCCTGGTCGTCGACATGCCGCCGGGCACCGGCGATGCGCAGCTCACGCTCGCGCAGAATGTGCCGTTGAAGGGCGCGGTCATCGTCTCGACCCCGCAGGATTTGTCGCTGATCGACGCGCGTCGGGGCCTTGCCATGTTCAAGAAGGTGAACGTCCCCGTGCTCGGCATCGTCGAGAACATGAGCTATTTCCAGTGCCCGCATTGCGGCACCAAATCGGACATTTTCGGCCATGGCGGAGCGCGACACGAGGCCGAGAAGCTCGCCGTCCCGTTCCTGGGCGAGGTCCCGCTGCACATGGCGATTCGCGAGACCTCGGATGCCGGAAAACCGGTGGTCGACAGCGAGCCGGACGGGCCCCATGCGGCGATCTATCGCGCCATCGCGGGCCAGATCCGGGACCAGCTCAAATCCGTAATTTCCGCAGGCTAAAGCCTTCCCCTCGAGGCATGCGACTTTCGTACAGTTCCGTCATGCCATTGTCGCGTTCCGAAAGCTGAGCTTCCGTGCTAAAGGCCGCGGCAGTCAAGCGCCTTCGGTTCGACGCGGCCATCACGCATCGCCGAGACTAGCGGCGGCAAAAGAGACGTCGGGGAAAACGCCCCAGCAAGGAGAGACCTGAAGATGAAGCGTCGTGATTTCTTGAAAGTGTCGGCAGCAGGGGCGGCGGCGACCGCGGTGGCCTCGCCGGCGATTGCGCAGTCCTCGCCCGAGGTGAAGTGGCGCCTGACGTCGAGCTTTCCGAAATCGCTCGATACCATCTATGGCGGCGCCGAGCAGTTGGCGAAGTACGTCGCCGAGATGACCGACAACAAGTTCCAGATCCAGGTGTTCGCGGCCGGCGAAGTGGTTCCGGGCCTGCAGGCGCTGGATGCGACCTCCAACGGCACGGTCGAGATGAGCCACACCGTGTCCTACTATTACGTCGGCAAGGACCCGACCTGGGCGATCTACGCCTCGGTGCCGTTCGGCCTCAATGCGCGCCAGCAGAACTCCTGGTGGTACCAGGGCGGCGGCGCCGAGCTCGGCAACGAGTTCTTCAAGAAGGCGAACGTGATCGGCTTCCCCTGCGGCAACACCGGCACACAGATGGGCGGCTGGTTCCGCAAGGAGATCAAGACGGTCGCCGATCTCTCGGGTCTGAAATTCCGCATCGGCGGCATCGCCGGCCAGGTGCTCCAGAAGGTCGGCGTGGTGCCGCAGCAGCTCGCCGGCGGCGACATCTATCCGGCGCTGGAGAAGGGCACCATCGACGCGGCGGAGTGGGTCGGCCCCTATGACGACGAGAAGCTCGGCTTCGCCAAGGTCGCCAAGTACTACTACTATCCGGGTTTCTGGGAGGGCGGTCCGATGGTCCACGCCTTCGCCAACCTGGACAAGTGGAATGCGCTGCCGAAGAACTACCAGGCGATCCTGACCAACGCGACCGCGAACGCCAACAGCTGGATGGCCGCGCGTTACGACCTGCAGAACCCGGCTGCGCTGAAGCGCTTGGTGGCCGGCGGCACCCAGCTTCGTCCCTTCACCAACGAAGTGCTCGAGGCCTGCCTCAAGGCGACCAACGAGCTGTGGGCCGAGATCTCGGCCAAGAACCCCGACTTCAAGAAGTCGATCGACGCCATGCAGGCCTACCGCTCGGACGAATATCTGTGGTGGCAGGTCGCCGAATACACCTACGACAGCTTCATGATCCGCTCGCGCACCCGCGGCTGATCTTTCGAAGCGTCGCAAGACGACAGAGCCCGGCTTCGTTCGCGAGGCCGGGCTTTTTCTTTGGCGCCTGCGAGTGCCCAAGCAAAAATATGAAAAACAACCCCATGCACAGTAGACGGGTGGCGAGGGGACCACACGTTGGGCCTTTTTCGGCAGGAAGCGGCGATCACCCGTGCAACCGGCGACAGGCGCGCGATATGCAGCGCTTTCCGCGAGACTCTCGACGATCCGCAAAACCGTTTGACTCGTCGGGCAAAACAGTGGCAAAAGGTGATTATCGAATAATCCGAAATTTATGCCGCCTGCGCTAGCGGGCGTGATGCAATCCCTGACATGCGAGCAGTTCTCTCAGTTCACGGATTGCGGGAAACACCTCCTGGTTCCAATCGCCGCCCTGGGCGTCGTAGGCGACCTGTTCCATCTCGACGATTTCACGGTCTTCGTCGAAGACGCGATCCGTGAATTTGCAAAGGAACGGCCAGACGATCTCGAGCAAGCCTGGAATTCTCGGCCGCAACACCGATAGCACGATGAAAGTCCTGTTCTTGCGCTGACCGGCATCAACCGGCGTATAGCCGAGCCAGACGTGCAGGACAGGCTTCTCGCCAGACGTCCAGAGGCGCAAGGACTGGTGCGGGTATTCGGTCCGGATCGTCATGAGATCGCGCGGTGCCGCCGATGCGGAGCGCAGGTGGCCCACGATCATGCTCTCGCCGATCGGTGCCCGTTCGCCGGGGCGACGGAAGCTGTAGTCCAGCTCCATCCAGCCCTCGCCGGATCGCTTGCCGAGATAACGCGGGCCGACCTTGCCTGTCGTTCGCCGGTGCAGGAACTGATGGTTCATGTCCATCAGGTTCTCGTGCATGAACGTGTAGTGGCAGTTGACGATCTGGCCGAAGCGGCGCGTCTTGTAGCTGAGATCGGCCGCAGCGCCCAAAGTTGCGGGCGGTGGCTCGGCCGGAAGCCGTCCGGGCCAGACCAGCACGATACCGTCCCGCTCGCAGCAGGGATAGGCGCGTACGCCGTTCGGGAGTTTCTCCTTGCCGAGATAGGGGACATCGACGCAGCGGCCGGACGCGTCGTAGCTCCAGCCATGATAACAGCAGTGCAGGTGACAATCCTTCACCACGCCTTTCGACAAAGGGACCTGCCGATGGGCGCAGCGGTCTTCCAGTGCGAACAGATCGCCGGTTTCCGTGCGAACGATGACGATGGGTTCGCCGGCAAAGCAGGAAGCGAAGGCGCACCCGCGTTTCACTTCGTCCGACCAGGTCGCGGGATACCAATGATCGGGGTGCGAACCGACCTTTCGCAAATCGGCCGGCACCGGAGTTGCGTCGATGCCGGCCGTGTTCGTTACCGGATTCACGAAGCGGACGCCCCCGATGTACCGAGGTGGATGTTGAGGATCTCCTCGGGTGTCTCCCGGACCTCGACTGTCTGAGCCCCGCTGCCGACGAACTCCAGGACGGTCTTGTCGCCGTCGCGCCACATCCCGCCGACCAGCGAGAAATTGACGTGATAGGGCTTGCCGCTGTCAAAGCGGGTGCATTTGATCCAGAAGCGCATCGGCAGTCTCCGTGCAGAATCGGGGGGCTATTGCTACGCCAGAATCAGGACGCCTTGCGCAGTTCGCGCGCGGCGGCGACCATGTTGACGAGCGCGGGGCGGACTTCCTCCCATTTGCGGGTCTTCAGGCCGCAATCCGGATTGATCCAGAGTTGCGAGTCCGAGAGCCGCTTCCGGGCCATCGTGATGAGATCCCTCATCTCGCTGGTCTCGGGGACGCGCGGCGAGTGGATGTCATAGACGCCAGGACCGATGTCGTTCGGATACTTGAAGCCGGTGAACGCATCGAGCAACTCCATCTTCGAACGCGATGTCTCGATCGAGATGACGTCGGCGTCCATCGCTGCAATCGCGTCGATGATGGCGTTGAACTCCGAATAGCACATGTGGGTGTGGATCTGCGTAGCATCGGCAACGCCGGTCGAACAGATGCGGAAGCTTTCCACGGCCCAGTCGAGATAAGTCTTCCACTCGGAGTGACGCAGTGGCAGACCCTCGCGCAGAGCGGCTTCGTCGATCTGAATCATGGTCGCCCCGGCCTTTTCGAGGTCGGTGACCTCGTCGCGGATCGCGAGCCCGATCTGGCGGCAGGCTTCGCTGCGCGGAATGTCATCCCGGACGAATGACCAGTTCAGGATCGTCACCGGCC
Source organism: Bradyrhizobium sp. UFLA05-109 (assembly GCF_054185165.1). Classification (NCBI taxonomy): domain Bacteria; kingdom Pseudomonadati; phylum Pseudomonadota; class Alphaproteobacteria; order Hyphomicrobiales; family Nitrobacteraceae; genus Bradyrhizobium; species Bradyrhizobium sp. UFLA05-109. Next base: position 34,353 of record NZ_JBBIAR010000070.1, read on the forward strand.
CGGTGAGCATCGCCTTCATCGGCTTCTTGGTCAGCGATTGGGCGTAGCGCCACCATTCAACCGTCATCGGCTTTGGGCGCGAGACGTCGCCAAACAGGATCGGCGGACGAACGTAGCGCGAGCCATAGGACTGCACCCAGGCATATTGGGTGAACACGAAGCCAGACAGCTGCTCGCCGAAATACTGCACCATGTCGTTGCGCTCGAACTCGCCATGGACCAGCACGTCGAGCCCGATCTCCTCTTGCCACCGTACGGTACGGGCCGTCTCCTCCTTGAGGAACTGCTCATACTGCGCGTCGGTCAGCTTGCCCTTGGCATGGGCCGCGCGGGCGTTGCGAACGTCGGTGGTTTGCGGGAACGAGCCGATCGTCGTCGTCGGGAAGGCTGGCAGGTCGAAACGCTTGCGCTGGATTTCCGCGCGATGTGCGAAGACGCTGGTGCGACGGCGCATGGCATCGTCGATCGCGGCCATACGCTTGGCAACCGCAGCATCATGGATTTTCGGGGAGGTCTGGCGGGCCTTCGCGGCCTTGTCTGAGACGGTGAGGGCGTCTGCCACGCTCGCGTCGCCCGCCAGTGCCCTCGCCAGCGTGGAGAGCTCGGCGATCTTCTGCACGGAGAAGGCCAGCCAGCTCTTCACGTCCGGATCGAGACCGGTCTCGAGTTCGAGATCGATCGGCGTATGCAGCAGTGAGCATGAGGGCGCGATCTGCACGCGATCATTGCCGAGCTTGCCGATGGCAGGCTTGTACCGCTCGACCAGTGCTGACAGGTTGGAGCGCCAGACGTTGCGGCCGTCGATGACGCCGAGCGAAATCACGAGATCGGCGCGGGCAGCGGATTCTATCTGGCTCAGCTGCTGTGGAGCGCGGACGAGATCGACGTGCAGGCCGGCGACCGGGAGCGACAGGGCGGTCGCGAGGTTGTCGCCGATCGCGCCGAAATAGGTGGCGAGCATGATCTTGATGCCGGGCACGTCCTTGGCGAAGCGCGCATAGGCGCGCTGAAGCGCGTTCCGCTCGGTGCCACTGAGGTCGAGCACCAGGCAGGGTTCATCGATCTGGACCCATTCGGCGCCACGCTTCGCCAACTCCTGGAGAACCTCGACATAGACTGGCAGCAGGCCATCGAGCAGCGAGACCGGATCGAAGGCTGCATCGTGGCTCTTGCCGAGCTTCAGGAAGGTGACCGGGCCAACCAATACCGGGCGCGTCTGATAGCCGAGCGACTTTGCCTCGTCATATTCCTCGATCGCCTTACGCGAGGAGAGCTTGAAAGTCTGACCCTTGTGAAACTCCGGAACCATGTAGTGATAGTTGGTGTCAAACCACTTGGTCATTTCCTGTGCTGTCGCGCCATGGCCATGATGGGCGTGACCGCAACTCGCGTCGTGTGTGTCGCCCTGTGATCCGCGTGCCATCGCGAAATAGGTCTTGAGCGAGACCAGGCCGCCCTTCCAGTCGTAGGCATCGGGGATTGCCCCGACCATGACGCTGGTGTCGAGCACCTGGTCGTAGAGCGAGAAATCGTTCGAGGGGATGATGGTTGCGCCGAGCGATTTCTGGCGTGCCCAATTGGCAGCGCGCAGGCCGGCTGCGGTTTCGAGAAGCTGTTGCTCGCTGATCTTGCCGGCCCAGAAGCCTTCGAGCGCGAGCTTGAGTTCGCGGCGTGGCCCGATGCGGGGCGTGCCGAGTGTTGCGACTGGAAGTGAAAGAGAAGTCATAGCTTTAACCCCATTGTGGTGGGGGCAAAAGGCCATGGCGGACGCTGGCAGGAGTGCCGCGATTGCGGCAGCTGCTTGGCGTACCACCGGGACACCCCGCCCGTGGACGATTATGCTGTCGGGGCAGGTCTCCTGGCTCGCGGGTCGTCGCCTGCATCCGGGCCTTCCCGAGGCTTTCGCCTCAGTGACACGATTGGATACGGGCTCGCCGCTTACAGTTGCGGGGGCAGCGCCGGCATTGCATCAGTCCAAATAGACTGAAAGCGCACCGGCTTCCCTCTTAGCTCCGGGTCAAGCGGGACCCGGAGAACCTCGACAGCTTCGATTATCTGCAAGAGAGGGGGCGCGTCAACCTCTCTCCGCTCACGTACACTGTGGCATGCCGGACGGAACGATCGTGCAAGCCCTTTTTAGGTAAGCCCTGTAATGACCGGAAAGCCCGGCCTCGCGAGGCCGGGCTTTTTGCATGCCTTGACCTTCGTCGGGATGGAAATCGGTACCGGGTTGTTCCATGCTCGCCGCAAACGCCTCGTCAAGAAGGCGCGCGCAGTCACCACCATCAGGGTAGGAAATCATGAAAAGAAGAGACTTCATCAAAGTCACCGGACTTGGCGCCGCAGGCGCCGCCACTCTCGCTGCTCCCGCTATCGCGCAATCGATGCCGGAGATCAAATGGCGCATGCCGACGAGTTGGCCGAAATCGCTCGATACGCTCTATGGCGGCGCCGAGATGATGTGCAAGATGGTCGCGGAGGCGACCGACAACAAATTCCAGATCCAGATCTTCGCCGCCGGCGAGATCGTGCCGGGCCTGCAAGTGCTCGACGCCGTGCAGAACGCGACCTGCGAGATCGGCCACACCGCGTCCTACTATTACTTCGGCAAGGACCCGACCTTCACCTTCGGCTCGTCGGTGCCGTTCGGCCCCAACATGCGCATCAACCAGGCCTGGTACATGCTGGGCGGCGGCCGTGAAGTGCTCAACGAGTTCTACAAGAGCTACAACGTGATCTCGCTGCTTGCGGGCAATACCGGCTGCCAGATGGGCGGCTGGTTCAGGAGAGAGGTCAACACGCTCGGCGACCTCGAGGGCATGAAATTCCGCATCGGCGGTTTTGCCGGCCGCGTGCTCCAGAAGCTCGGCGTGGTGCCGCAGCAGCTTGCCGGCGGCGATATCTATCCGGCGCTGGAGAAGGGGACCATCGACGCCGCCGAATGGGTCGGTCCCTACGACGACGAGAAGCTCGGCATCTACAAGATCGCGCCGCACTACTACTATCCGGGCTGGTGGGAAGGCGGTCCGATGCTGCTCGCCTTCGTCAACCTCGACAAATGGAATGCGCTGCCGAAGTACTATCAGAGCGTTCTGGAGCAGGCCGGCCACTACGCCAACAACTACATGATGTCGCGCTACGACCAGGCCAATCCGATGGCGCTGCGCAAGCTGCTTGCGAACGGCGCCAAGCTGCACGCCTTCCCGCCGCCGATCATGGACGCCTGCTTCAAGGCGGCGAAGGAGCTGCATGCCGAGGTCAGCGCGACCAATCCCAATTTCAAGAAGGTGTACGAGTCCCTGACCAAGTTCTCGAACGACGGCTACGCCTGGTTCCAGGTCGCCGAAGTCGGCTACGACATCTTCATGGCGCGTCGCTCGCAAGGCTGATCACGCCCACGGTTGCGGCTCGATCATTCGTCAAGCAGCGAAAACCGGTCTCGCAAGGCGAGGCCGGGTTTTTGCATTGGGAGGGCACTGCCTGACGCCCGTCGCGGCGCGGCTCCAATCGTCAGAACTGTAGGATGGTCGAGCGAAGCGAAACCCATCATCAGGCATTGACGCGATATGCGATTCAGCACGATGATGGACTGGTCAGGGCCTTTCCTGCGGTAATGTCTTCAGCGCGTATCGTCGGCAGACATGTCGAACTCTCTGTGTGCTTAGCGGCTTATTGCCAAGGGCAGCGCGTCGATGAAACGTTGGATTCCGAGGATCGCCAAGGCCGGCTTGCTTGCAGTGACCATCCTGGTGGTTCTGGCAGGTTCGGGACTTGGATTTCGCGCTTATCGCCAGAACATCAGCGCACGTGTCCTCGCGATTCAATCTCCAAACGGAATCCAGGAGGGAATGTACGTCAAGATCGGCGGCATCGATCAATGGATTCAGATACGCGGCGAAGATCGCGGCAACCCTGTTATCCTCTTTGTTCACGGTGGCCCAGGTGCATCGACCATTCCGATCTCGTCGAGCTGGCAGCCGTGGGAAAAATATTTCACGGTCGTTCAATGGGACCAGCGTGGCGCCGGACGTACCTTACGAATGACCGGCGAATCGATTGCGCCGACCATGACCTTGGCGCAAATGACGCAGGACGGCGTCGAAGTGGCGGAGTATCTTCGAGCGCATCTTCATAAGGACAGGATTGTCTTGATCGGGCATTCATGGGGCTCGTTTCTCGGCATCCATATTGTCAAGCAACGCCCGGACCTGTTTTATGCGTTTGTTGGCACCGGGCAAGTCGTCGGCAAGCAAACCTTCGAAAAGCAGTTCGAACTCACCGTTACTCATCTAAAGGCACTCGCGCAGGCCGCAAACAATGGAGTGGCGTTGGCGGAGCTAGCATCTATTTCCCCGTCCCCAGGTTGGGATCCAAGCAAGCACGCCATCATGCAAAAGTGGGAAAAACTGCTCCCCCTTCCTTCGATCGAAGCATTCCAGCTCGTCAGCCCGATCCCGCCGCCTTTCATGCCGGATTTTTCGCTGCTCGATTGGTACTATTGGCGAAGAGGAATTTCGTTTTCAGCGACGCAACTGCGCGGGAGGAACGGGCCAATGCTTCGGAGCGACCTGTGGTCTCTAGGCACTGATTTTTCGATTCCACTGTTCTTTTTCGAAGGTACAGAAGACTTCAATACGCCGGTTGAGCCTGTCTACTCATACTTTCAACGAATGAAGGCGCCACAAAAGGAATTCGTGCTGTTCGAGGGCGCCGACCATTTTATTCCGTTGGATCGTCCCGATGAGTTTCTAACGCAATTGATAAAGCACATTCGACCGCTAGTTGGACTGTCGGATGGGTAGAGCGCAGCGAAACCCATCATCCCTCCCGAAGTGATCAAGGGCACTGCTACCATCGTCGTCCAGGGCCCACCGTTAGGCGATGGATTTGAGTGATGGGGCTAGGAGTGTCTCACCGAATGTTCGACATACCAGTGATGTCCTAGTCGAGAAGACTTTGAACAATCCGTACGCTGGTACCTGCGATCGCAACAGAAGTTTTAGCTTGCCTACGGGAACATCCGTGCGCAGGATAATCGCGCAGTCTCGCCGTGCCCGGTCGGCGAATCTTGGCGTGGCCGCCTGAAGCGTTCGGGTTGTGTGCCAAGATGACCGATCTGCAGCACTGGCTGGAAGAGATTGGACTGGCTCAATATTTCGAGCTGTTTGCCAGGAATGACGTTGATTGGGAAATCCTGCCGGATCTGACCGAAAGCGAGTTGGAAAAACTCGGCGTTTCTCTGGGGCACCGGAAAAGGCTCATCAAGGCACTACAGGCTCGTTGCGAGACGTTGCAGGTCTCCAACCGACCTGTTGATCCCAGGTCGACGCCGGCGGCAGCCCAGAGTGCCGAGAGGCGCCACCTCACTGTGCTCTTTTGTGATCTCGTAGGTTCGACTTCGTTGTCTGGGCAGCTCGATCCCGAGGAGACGCGTAAGATCCTTTTTGACTTCCAGCGCTGTTGTGGTGACGCCATTCGTCGCTATGACGGGCATATAGCACGTCTTATGGGCGACGGAGTTCTCGCCTATTTCGGCTTTCCATCGGCCCACGAGGATGATGCCGAACGTGCGGTGAAGGCGGCTTTGGAGATCGTTCAGTCAGTTCCAGCCGTAGCCATACCGATCGCCGGAAAGCTCGAGGTCCGGATCGGTATTGCAAGTGGCCTCGTGGTTGTCGGTGATCTGATCGGGGAGGGGCCTTCGCGCGAATTCGCGCTCGTCGGCGATGCGCCAAACCTGGCGTCGCGCTTGCAAGCCTTGGCCGAGCCCAGCCAGATATTGATCGCTCCGCGCACTCGGCTCCTGCTCGGCGGGCTGTTTGAATTTGCCGACCTTGGTGATCACAATTTTAAGGGATTTGAGCGACCGGTTCGTGTGTGGCGGGTCGTCGCGTCAGGTTCGCTATCGAGTCGCTTTGAGGCGCGCACTTCATCGCATTTGACGCCCCTGATCGGTCGGCAGGATGAAGTGCGCCTGTTGCACAAGCAGTACAGCAAGGCGAAGCAGGGCAAAGGCCAGATGGTCCTGATTTCCGGCGAGCCTGGAATAGGCAAGTCTCGGCTCGTCCTGGCCCTGCGACACCGACTGGCCGAAGAGAGATACGGTTTCCTGCAATTTCAGTGCTCGTCGTATCATACGAGCAGCGCGCTACATCCAGTCATTCATTACCTGGAGCATGCCGCCGATATGACTCGCGATATCTCGCCTGCGGTTCGATTGAACAAGTTGGAGGACCTGGTACGCCGGACGACAGAGCAAGCCAAATCAATCGTTCCGCCGTTAGCCGCGTTGCTGTCAATTCCGATAGGAGATCGTGACCTTCAGCGAGAGCTGACGCCCGAGCAGCTAAAGGGCCAAACCTTCAGCGCTCTCCTCGCTCTGCTGCAGGCCAGTGCCGAGCAGCAACCGGTTGTTCTCGTATTCGAGGACGTACATTGGGCAGATCCAACCTCCCTGGAGCTGCTTCGGCGCATCCGCGACAACGTCAAGAATTGGCGGATGTTGGTCGTCCTGCTGCATCGTCCGGATCTTACTCTGCCTTGGGCCGAACAACCGCACGTGACCTCGTTGACGGTCAATCGATTGGATCGGCAGCAGGTGACTTCGATGCTCCAATCTCTGACCAAGGGCAAAGACTTGCCGCGGACTGCAATCGATCAAATTCTGGTCAAGACGGATGGCGTGCCACTCTTTGTCGAGGAAATCACGAAGGCAGTCCTCGAAAGCGGAGGCATTGGATCGCGCGAGGAACGTTCTGGTGCACATTCCATGCTGCTGGTGCCAGAAACATTGCATGACTCGCTAATGGCTCGTTTGGACCTGCTCGCACCAGCGAAAACCGTCGCTCAGATCGCATCCGTGATCGGTCGTGACTTTTCCCTTGAGCTGCTGAAGGCGACGGCCCCGTTCTCGGAAAGCGATGTTCAGGCAGCCGTCGATCGGTTGCTGGCATCCGGTCTGGTGTTCCGAACCGGTCACCTGAGCGATCAGAGCTTCTCCTTCAAGCACGCACTCCTTCGAGACGAAGCCTATGCGAGCATACTCAACGACCAACGCCGAAAGCTTCACGGAAGAATCGCGGACATCCTATGCAGAGACTTCCCGAAAGATGCTCATGCTGCTCCTGAAATCGTTGCACAGCACTATGCCGAAGCTGGCAGAGCCAAACTAGCGATCGATTATTGGACAAGGGCTGCTCGGCAAGCCAGCGCCCGATCTGCTTTTGTCGAAGCCAGTACCCACCTTCAATTGGCTCTCAAGCGGCTGACCGAGTTTCCCTCGGACATGGAGCGCGATAATCTCGAGTTGCAATTGCAGCTGTCGCTGGGAAACGCCTTCGCGGCTTCAAAGGGGTTTGCCGCCACGGAGACCGTTGAGGCCTACAAACGGGCGCTTGACCTGTGCAGCACTGCCAAGAATTCCGATCAGAGATTTGCGGTACTCAATGGGATCATTGCCTTCCATGTCACGCGAGGCGACTTCGAGCAGTCTCGGACATTGGCAGAGGAGTTATTGGCGAGAGCCCAGCAGCAGGACAATCCGATGCCCAAGCTGATCGGGCATCGTGCTCTCGGCCAGGCGCTGTTTCTGATCGGCGAACTGGCCGCTGCGCGTGACCACCTGGTGGACTCGCTCGGATTGTACGATGAGACGCATCACGCACCGCTCACCCCGATTGTCTCGCAAACCTATTTGACGCTTGCGTCTACGCTGCTCGGGGACATCGATCGGGGCCTGGCATTTGGCCAAAACGCGGTGCGACTCGCCGAGCAGCAGCGGCATCCGCATAGCCTCTGTAATGCGCTCGCTTTTCTGGCGGGAGCGCATGTGCTACGTGGCGACCCTGAGGCAGGTTATCCGATTGCCGAACGAACGGTCGTGCTGGCCTCCGAGTATGCTTTTCCGCTTTGGTTGGCTGGCGGCCGAATGCTGCGAGGCTGGGCAAGTTGTCATCTCGGAGATGTGGAAGAGGGCCTTCCTGAGCTTCGCAAGAGCGTGAGGGCGCTGGAAGCGACTGGTGCGCTGATCTGGGTGCAGTTCGCCCGCTATCTCCTGGCCCAGGCCCTCGCGAAATCAGCACAGGTCGCCGATGCCATGAAGCTCGTTGATCAGACGTTGCTGACCGTAGCTGGAACGAGCGGACGCTGGTACGAGGCCGAGCTTCATCGGTTAAAGGGCGATTTGCTGGTCGGTGGAGGCGGCTCTCCAGCAGCCGCAGAAATCTGCTACGAAAAGGCGATAGCTGTTGCCGCACGGCAGGGAGCGCGGCTTTGGCAATTGCGCGCCTCGAATGCCCTTGCCGGGCTATGGTGCAATCAGGGCAAGATGCCGGAAGCGCACGCCTTGTTGACCCCACTCGACACTAGCTTTGACGGGAAGACCATCGTACCGGATCTGCGGCGCACGAAGGCGTTGCTTGCCGAAGGCGCAGTGGCTGAGGGGTTCACTCCGGAAGTCCGGCCTTGCGCAGCCCCTCGATGATCATCCGACTCCGTTGACCACGCGCCATCAGTTTCGATATCCGGAATTCAGGTTCGATCTCGAGAAGTCGGGTCGCCGTCTTCTTGGCTTCCATATCCTGCCCAAGGTGCGTGAGCGCAGCCGCAAGGCAGCGATGGGCCGCCCCGTAAGTCTTGTCCCTTTGTAGAGCCTTCCTGGCGGACGCGACTGCCTCATCGAAACGACCGAGGTCGATCAATGCACAGCCGATCCCGACCAGATTTGAAACGAGTAGCCGGTCAAATGGACTCAATCGAATCGCACGCTCAAAGCTCCTGATCGCCTCTTCAGGCCGCCCCGCTGTGAGGTAAGTCCAACCTCGATGGACCCATGCGTCGGCCGCATTAGGGTTGGCAGAAACCGCGCGGTCGGCCAGGTCTTTGGCGGTATCGAAATCGGAAGTCCACATCGACGTTGCGCGGCTAAGTGCGCTCAACGCCTCACAGTCGTTCTCGTCAATGCGAATTGCCAACCGGAGCAGCCGAAATCCTTCCGCAATCGCCGCAGCTTGCGACTTCGGATCGGCCGCCCATTCCTCTGCAACATTTACGAAGTGGCAGGTGCCCGCAAGGGTCGCAGCAAAGCCGTACCCCGGGTCAATCTCCAATGCGCGAGAAGCAAGCCGAAGCGCCTCGGCTGCTCCTTCGGGGGTGCGCGAGTTCAGATGCGGTACCGCTCGAAGGCAGAGGTCGTAGGCACTCAGGTCGTTCGGCCGACGTGCCGCCAAACCGATTTCAATTTGAAACATTTTGGGTGCAACGGCCGAGACGACACTCTCGGTCATGCGATCCTGGAGAGCGAATATATCGGTCAGGTCACCCTCAAAGCGATCAGCCCAAAGGTACATCCCCGTCGCGGCATCGATCAGTCGGCCAATGATGCGGACTTTTCCCGCTGCCTTGCGCACGCTGCCCTCTAGCACGTATCGCACACCGAGTTCGCGCCCGACCTGCTTGATGTCGACGGCTTTGCCCTTGTAGGCAAAACTGGAATTGCGTGCGATCACGAAGAGAAATTTGAACCGTGACAGCGCAGTGGTGATTTCGTCCACCATGCCGTCAGCAAAATAGTCCTGATCGGGATCACCGCTCATGTTTTGGAACGGCAATACCGCTATCGAGGGTCTGTCCGGAAGCGCGGGGACTGATTTGGACGGATCTACGCGATCGTCGGGAAATGCGATGGGTCCGGGGACTTCCAGCACTGGCCCGAGGAAGCGGAAGCCCTTGCGTGGTAGGGTTTTGATGAGGCGCTGCTCCTCGCCGGAATCGCCAACAACGCTTCGAGCGACATTGAGACGGGTCGTCAGGGCTGCATCCGATACGACGCGGCCGTTCCAAATGGCATTGATTAAATCGTCCTTGCCGACCACGCGCTCCCTGTTGCGGATCAGATATTCGAGGAGGTCGAATACCTGCGGCGCAACGGAGATCATTTCCGTCCCGCGACGCAACTCGCGCCGGTCGGTGTCGAGCACGAAGTCCTCAAAGTGGTAGCGCAATCTACCAGTCCTTCAGGGGCTTCTGATCGTGGCAGCCCTGAACCTAGACAATAGGCGCTGGCGACGAGAATGTAAGCCGAATGTGTGCCATGCCTTCGACCGCGCGATGGGTTTCGCGTCCGCCTTCGCTCACTACGGCGGACAGTTGCTCGACCCATCCGTACTTACGTTCCAGCCAGCTCCGTCAGCTTTGCGCCGGCCAGGCGGAAGAACCGTTTCTCCTGGAGCGCCCGCCCGCCGAGCATCTCGTAGAACCGTTGAAGTCCTGGATCATCCGCATCGACAGTCCAATCGATGCGAGCGTGGCCCTCTTGCCGAGCCATTGTGGCCAGTTGCGCCACAAGCCGTTTCCCTAATCCGCTCCTGCGTCGTTCGTGACGAACGTAGAGCTCTTTCAAGAAAAAGCCTGATGTCAAACCGGGCCCAGGATAGATGGCGCTAAAGCATGCAAACCCGGCAATCCCGTCGTTCTCATAAGCAAGCAGAATTCGCGATCCCGCGGGCCTCGTCCTCAACCCGTCAATGATCGATTCCCGCGCGGGGCAGCGGGCGCGATAATGAGCTTGCATTTCGATCAGGGCATCGGCCATGTCATCGAAATCGGTTTCGGCAATCTCCCTGAAAACCGTCAGAGCAGTGTCGCCCATGGTCCATCGATCCCTGTGGTTTGCCGAATATCCAGCCCGTTTCCGAGCGCGATGATCCACCTTTGCACCTGGTTCTGTTTCGTGTCGAGGTGAATGGAGGCGTGCTGTTGAATAGCAGTCAGGTGTAGGACGGGTTGAGGGAGCGAAACCCATCATCTCTCCCAGGAAGCTCAAATGGACGACTACGAGCGTCGTCTGGGTCCGGCTGCGCGATGGGTTTCGCTCCGCTCTACCCATCCTACGAGCAGGCCGAAACCCGGCCCCCTCAGGGGCTGATCAGCTCTTGCCAAATGCCTTTCGGAGGAAGGCCAGCACGGCGGCGTTGAACTCCGTATGAAAGGCGACCCGGTCGAAGCCGGGGCGGTCGGTGCATATATTGGGAAGTCTCTTCGCCAAATCCGGCGCGCAAGGTGGAAGGAATGCGTAGTGACCGGCGCCCGGCACAAGATGGTAATCGGGTTTGACCGGCAGGTCGCGATCAATCGCTGAAACATAGGCCGGCGTGACTTCGCCGCCGGTCCTGTCTTCTCCACTCAGCTCCGACGCCCAAAGTTGAGTTGGGATTTTCACGCTCTTTAATCCATCCGGATCGAACAATGGACCGAAAGCCGGATCGGCTATGACAAGGGCCTTTACGCGCTGGTCATGCCCGAATGCTTGTGTCGGAATCTCGTTTCGTCGCAGTTCTGCGCAGCTCGGTTTCGGAGAACCCTCGGGACAAAATGCGACAGCTTTTCGGAGATCGGGATTGCCGCCTGCGACGACCAGGCCCGTGTAACCGCCTCTCGAGAAGCCAAAGAAACCGATATTTTGACGATCGAGTTTCGAATGATCAGGCCATGCGGTGAGCATGTAATCGATCACTCTCGTGATATCGGCCGGACGCTCCGTCCATGCGGCGAGCGTGTCCGCACGGCTCATATCGCCGCCTCCTGCGTCGACCGGATGGTTGAGCGCGACAACGACGAACCCGCCATCGGCGAGTGCCTCGGCGGTGTCATGGTGGCCGACGAAAGATCCGCCGTAGCCATGCGAGATCACGATCAATGGCAGCTCTTCGCCGGATACAACACAGTCCTGTGTTGCAGGCAGAGTGGTCGTGCGGAATTTCACCTCGCCCGCCTTTTCCAGGCAAGGAGACCACACGGCTGCTCGGATCTCCGGAAAGCCGGCCTCGGCTGGCACCGTGATCAGACGAAAACCGGCCGCCTGGACGAGCGTCGCCATCAAGCAGAATGCGGATGCGAGCGTGAACTTGAGGAGGTGCATGCGTGCTCCCTTCAGCCATTCCTGGTCTTGCCGCAGGTTTGTTCGTGGAACAGACCAGTGCGCCACCCACGTATCCAGCACCCGGATCTTTGCTACCGCCTCAGCGAGGCGACAACGTGCTCTCGCTGAACTTCATGGCAGGGCCAGGCCGGTCTGCAAACACACATTCGCGCCAGACGGCGTTGTGCATTGTGCCGGCCAGCCGCCGCCGAGCGCCATGAACAGAGAGCCGCGTCGCTTCCGCCTGCACGCGAGTGATCGCAGACGCGAGGCCGGGCGTTGTCGTCAGAACGGGAATGCGAATCCCCGGACGGGAGTGCGGCTGTCGAATCCAAATCCCGTGGCAGGTCCCGTGCGGTAATGGCCGTTGTAATAGCCGACCACGGGGCGACCAGTTGCCGGCGGCGGACATGCGAGGTCGGCGCGATCGGCCAGGAGCGACCGGTGCTCCTGATAGCGGGTTCGCCAGCAGTCGCAGTTTTGGTCGCACACCATCCGCACCTTGGCGACCGGAGGCCGATCGCTGCGATCGACAGCAGGGCCGGCTGCTGCGAGCAGGGCGACTTGAACGAGGCCGAGAAACAGATTTGCCATAAAGGCTCCTAGGGCACTGCGGCTATTGGGGCGGCGTCAGCGAGACGGCCCATGCATCCCGAAGGCGCTCGCAATCGAACCAGAACGTGTCACCCCGGCGAACGACGGTCTGCCAGGGCGTATTCCTGGCGAAGGTTGAGACGACCGTCGGGCCGTGCGGATAAGTCACGCGCACCGTGGCCTTGAGCAGCCAATAGCCGGGCAGTGCATAGGGGAGCTCTTCGGAGGAGAGAACCTCCGCATGACAGTGCGATGACGTCGCGGCGCCGGCCGCGCCGGTGGAGAGGAACGCCAGTGCAAGGGCGACAGCAGGGGTGATTCCGTGTCTCATGGCGAGCTTTCAGTTGAAAGAAGCGGCACTGTTCGGCGCTGCGGCATGATGGCTTCCCCGGCCGGCTCGTGGTAAGATTCGGTTCGGCGCTGGATGGCACGTATGCGGTTCCTCGGTCTTTTTCTGCGGACGCTCTTTCTCCTGGTGGTGATTGCGATCACCGTCCGTGTTGCGGCACCCCAGAACGAAACCCTGTGGTCGGCGTACGACACGCCGTCCGATATGTTTCGCTTCATCCTCGGCCTGACCGTCGGTGGCTTCGTTGCCGTCCAGATC
>NZ_JBBIAR010000071.1:0-47290 GCF_054185165.1 Bradyrhizobium sp. UFLA05-109
ACTCAGTGCGACTTGCCGAGCACGAATGCGAAAGGCAGCACGAAGATCTCGTCGCCGGCCTCATCGCTGACATGCAGGACCCAATGACGCCAGTCTTCCAGGGTGGTCGCTGTGACGAGCGATCGCACCCTGCGGGTAGCCTCTTCGCATGCTTCGATCAGATCCGACACGAATGTGCCGCGACGATCCATCAATACGCCCCGAGCATTGGAACAATGGAAATAAATCTGAGTCATGTACGCCTCCTGGCAACATCCGGGTGAGCAGGCTCGCCCTTGCATGCCGGAGTCATACTAGGCGGCCAAAGGGGGCGTCCGTGATCATGCGCACATGGTGCGGCGTGGCAGCCTGACAGGGCGTTGATCGGTCCGCCGCCAAACGTCGGTCCAGGCCAATGACTAACGTCAGCCGGCCTGCTGATCGGCCATGGCCCGCTTGTCGTCGCTGGGGGCTGGCATATACTAGGTCGATGGCTGTCAGCTCAACCGATCTGAAAGCGTTCTTACTCGCCACACCGTTTTTCGGTGGCCTCTCGGATGCGAGCCTCGAACTCTTGCTCTCAATGCTGATCGAGCGCCGCGTCGACGTCGGCGCCACCATCGTAGCGGAAGGGGAGGCGGGACGCTCGATGTTCATTGTTCACTCCGGCGAGCTCGTAGTGAGTAAGCTCGCGGAATCGGGACGCGTCATTCGCATGTCACGTCTCGAGCCGGGTGATTTTTTCGGTGAAATGACGCTTATCGAAATGCAGAACCGATCGGCTACCGTCGTCGCGGAGAGTCCAACCGTGCTGTATGAGCTCACGGCGGGAAAACTCTACGCCTACTACAAGGCCGATATCCACGCCTATGTGATGGTCATGCAGAATATCAACCGCGAGCTTTGTCGACGGCTCCGTCGCGCCGACAATCGGATTGCCAAACTGCTGACATTTCAAGAGAGGAATGACTCAAGTTCGTCTGCGTAGTCTGGTTGAGGGGCAACTGCGACTCAGGTCCCGGATGTCCTGTTCTCGGCTCGAACTACTTCTGGTACTCCAAGACGCCACTTGGCGGTGCGTTCGAGCTCGCTTGCCCAGTCATAGCGATTCCGGCTGATAGAGATGAGGTTCCAGAAAGCGCTGCCCCAGGCAGGCCGTCGCCGCGGCCCCGCGTGGGATTGACCATTAAAGACACGAGATCCCTGCTGAACTCCCTCATGCAGACCGCCAACAATGCGTAGGGATCAGACGGCGCAGCCCGGGATTCGGGCGTCAGCTCGTCGACTGCCTTACGGCTATGACATCCAGTGCGAAATCGTGGGTGAGGATGAAACGGCGCGCCTTCCTGAGCCGATGCGATTGAGTTGCGACTCGGCGCGAAATTGCAGAATGCTATGCTCGCCGATTGGAAGGATCGTTTCGTGGCCGCTTATGACGTGGAGCTTCAGAACTTCCTAAAGGCTGCGACGACGGGGACGGTTTCCGGTCCCAGCTCCTGGGACGGCTCTGCCGCAGCGATCGCCTCAGATGCCTGCGTCGCCGCACAAGCGGCCGAAGGCGCGTCCATCGCATCACCATGCCGGGTCGGCCGTCGCTCTTCCACTGACAAGGAGCTGGCTCATGAAAACACTTGACGTCATCACGATCGGAAGGTCTTCGGTCGATCTCTACGGCGCGCAGGTCGGCGGGCGGCTCGAGGATATGGGGTCGTTCAACAAGTATATCGGCGGCTCCCCGACCAACATTGCCTGCGGGGCGGCACGGCTCGGGCTGAAGTCGGGGCTGATCACCCGCGTCGGCGACGAGCACATGGGCCGGTTCATCCGCGAGCAGCTCCAGCGGGAAGGCGTCGACGTGCAGGGGATCAAGACCGACCCCGCGCGTCTGACCGCTTTGGTGCTGCTCGGCATCCGCGACGAGGACCAGTTCCCGTTGATCTTCTATCGCGAGAACTGCGCCGACATGGCCCTCTCCGAGGACGACATCGATGAGGCCTTCATCGCCTCCGCCCGCGCGGTCGTCGCCACCGGCACGCATCTGTCGAACCCGCGGACTGAAGCTGCCGTGCTGAAGGCGCTGCGGCTCGCCCGCGCCCACGGCGGCCGCACCGCGCTCGACATCGACTATCGCCCGAACCTCTGGGGCCTCGCCGGCCATGGCGCGGGTGAAAGCCGCTTCATCGAAAGCGCGGCGGTCACCAGGAAGCTCCAGGGCACGCTCCATATCTTCGATCTGATCGTCGGCACGGAGGAGGAATTCCACATCGCGGGCGGTTCGACCGACACGGTCGCGGCCCTCCGAGCGGTTCGTGCGCTAACCCCGGCGACGCTCGTCTGCAAACGCGGCGCGAAGGGTGCAGTCGCCTTCGCTGCCGCCATCCCCGACAGCCTCGACGACGGCGAGATGGGCCCGGGATTTCCGATCGAGGTCTTCAATGTGCTCGGCGCCGGCGACGGCTTCTTCGCCGGCCTGCTGCGCGGCTGGCTCGACGACGAGCGCTGGCCGAAGGCGCTTGAATACGCCAACGCGTGCGGCGCCTTTGCAGTCAGCCGCCACGGCTGCACGCCGGCCTATCCGTCCTGGGAGGAGCTCCAGTTCTTCCTGATCCGCGGCATCAAGGTGAAGGCGCTGCGCCACGACACCGAGCTCGAACAGGTCCACTGGGCCACCAATCGGTCGGGCGACTGGTCCGAATGCCGGGTGTTCGCCTTCGACCATCGCTCGCAGCTCGAGCAGATGGACGGCTATACGCTTGCCAAGGGGGGCGCCTTCAAGAAGCTGTGCCTCGAGGCCGCGCTCGAAGTGCAGGGCGGGCAGCCCGGCTACGGCATCCTTTGCGACAACCGCATCGGCCGGCGCGCGCTCCACGCCGCCTCCGGTTCGGGCCTCTGGATCGGCAGGCCCTGCGAATGGCCGGGCTCGCGGCCACTCTCCTTCGAGCCGGAGCTGGGGCCAGACTGTGGGGCTCTCGGTGAGTGGGCGCGCGAAAACGTCGTGAAGGTGCTCTGCTTCTGCCACCCGGACGATGACGCTGCGACGCGCGCCGCGCAGGAGGAGAGCGTCAAGCGCCTGTTTGAGGCGTCGCGGCGCAACAATCTCGAATTCCTGCTGGAGATCGTGGCCTCGAAAGTCGGGCCGGTCGACGATGCAACGACAGCGACGCTGATCCGGCAGTTCTACGCTGCCGGTATCTATCCCGACTGGTGGAAGCTCGAACCGCTGGCGAGCGCAGCCGCCTGGGATGCCGCCTGCAAGGCGATCGAGGAGCACGACCGCTATACCCGCGGCATCGTCGTGCTCGGTCTCGATGCGCCCGAGGCTGAACTTGCCGCAAGCTTCCGCGTCGCCGCCGGTTTCGCGCTGGTGAAGGGCTTTGCGGTGGGGCGCACCATCTTCGGCGAGGTGGCGCGGGCATGGTTCAAGGGGGAGACGTCCGACGAGGCGGCGGTCGCCGAGATGGCACGGCGCTACCGCCGGCTCTGCGAGATCTGGGACGAGGCGCGCGCGGTGGCGCGGGAGCAGGCGGCATGACCAAGACGATCCGACTGACCGCGGCGCATGCGGAGCGTTCACGGTACCGGGCGATCCGGAAGGCTGCATCGATTTCGAGCCGGCGCTGACGACTGCCGCCGAACATGGCTATTCTGGCTGGATCGTCATCGAGGCCGAGCAGGACAGCCTCGTTCGCGAGCCGCTGCACGCTCAAGGAGATTGCCGCACGCGTCGGGCTTGCGTAACACGATTGGTTGTCATGCCGTCGACCGTGCGGCACGTCGGGAGAGACACATGGCGGAATTGCTACGCAAGCCCTTTGGCACACACGGCAAGGTGCATGAGATCACGCCACAATCGGCCGGCTGGCGCTATGTCGGCTTCTCGCTCTACCGGCTGCGTCCGGGCGAGCGTGCCGCGGAAGCGACGGAAGACCGTGAGGTCGTCCTGGTCATGGTCGAGGGCAAGGCCTCCGTGACTGGCGGTGGGCAGGATTGGGGGAGTCTCGGCGAGCGCATGAGCGTGTTTGAAAAGACGCCACCACATTGCGTCTATCTGCCGAACGGTGCGGCTTGGGAGGCGACGGCGGAGACCGAGTGCACGATCGCCGTGTGTTCTGCCCCCGGCAGGGGGCTGCACGGGGCACGCCGGATCGGTCCACAGGGGATTGTTCTGACCGAGCGCGGCAAGGGAACGAATACGCGCTACATCAACAATATCGCGATGGAGAACGAGGACTACTGCGACAGCTTGCTGGTCACGGAGGTCTTCACCCCTGCGGGCCACTGGTCGAGTTACCCATCGCATCGCCACGACGAGGACGATTTCCCGCGTATCACCTATCTTGAGGAAACATACTATCATCGTATCAAACCATCGAGCGGCTTCGGTGTTCAGCGTGTCTACACCGACGATTCACAACTCGACGTGACGATGGCGGTGCACGACGGCGACGTAGTCCTGGTTCCGCGCGGGCACCATCCCTGCGGCGCCCCTCATGGTTTCGAGATGTACTATCTCAACGCGATGGCCGGCCCTTTACGCAAATGGCGTTTTGTGCCGAGCCCAGCGGTCGAATGGATCATGAAGCGTGATGCCTGAAATGAGGACGTCTGGTCATCCAGAGCGCAGGCTCGAGACCAGGGCGATTCGCTCTTCGAGAAAGTGACGTCAGCTTCAACGTCTCGTCTTTGCCAAAGAAAGACACCGCTTCGGTAAGGTCGACTGCCTCTTCCTCATGGTGAAGCCCGCAACCTCCAAGCCTTGAACCAATGAAGCTGTGGCGCAGAGGCCGGGTACGGCGAACCAGCCGCGCCCGCGCGTGGGCCGCATGTCGATGCCGACGATACTTCTCCGATTGCATGATGGTGACGGCCGCGTGAGGTGCGGCTGGATCGTCGTGTCCTCAGACGCTCGTCCGGGCGATCTCCCATTGACAGTCGGCCGATCTGATAGAATTATAACAAACGAAGTTGCAAAAATAACAAAATGTCACCATCGTACCAGCGGTGGGTTGACGACGGAGGAGAGCTTGGAGCCGTCTGGTTCGGTTGCCGCACGGCACCCGGCGCCGCTTGTGATGGTCAACGGCATCAACAAGCGCTTTGGCGGAGTGCGTGCGCTGCGCGACGTAAATCTCGAGGTGCGAGCCGGCGAGGTACACGCGCTGCTGGGCGAGAACGGCGCCGGAAAATCCACGCTGATCAAGATACTGAGCGGTGTTCATGCCCTCGACAGCGGCACGATCGAGATCGCGGGCAGGCCCGTGGCGTTCGACAGTCCCGCGAAATCGCGCGAGGCGGGGATCGCGGTCGTCTATCAGGACCTGAGCCTGGTTGAATCGCTTAGCGTCGCCGACAATCTCTTGCTCGGCCGGGAGCCACGCATGCGTTTCGGCTTTGTCCGCAAGCGCGAACTGATGGCGCAGGCCACGGCATTCCTGGCGGAGCTCGGCATTCCCCTGGATACGAAAGCGCCGGTCGGCTCGCTGCCGTTCGCCTATCGCCAGATGACCGAGATCGCAAAGGCGCTGATGGGCGAGGTGAGGCTGCTCATCCTCGACGAGCCGACATCGTCGCTGACGTCGGACGAGGTCCGAATCCTGTTTGATGCGATCGGGAAGGTGACGCGCCGCGGAGTCGGCGTGATCTATGTGACCCATCGGCTCAACGAGGTCTTCGAGATCTCGCAGCGTGTCACAGTGCTCCGTGATGGGGCCAATGCTGGCACTTTCGTCACCGCCGACACCGACATGAAGCGGCTGGTGAATGCGATCGTCGGAACCGATCGATTGGCGCCCGCAGCGTCGCGCACCGAGCCCGCAGCGAAGCGCGCATTCGATCCGTCGCCGGTGTTGTCCCTGTCGGGTGTGTTCAATGACCGGCTGCGCGCCGTCGATCTGTCCTTGCTGAAGGGCGAGATCCACGGCCTCGCCGGATTGATCGGCAGCGGACGCACGGAGATTCTCGAGACGGCGTTCGGCCTCCGGCCGCTCGAGAGCGGTGCAATCGAGATCGAGGGCCGGCAATGGCTACCGAAGAGCCCGGCCGATGCGATCGATCAGGGCATCGCGCTAGTGCCGGAAGATCGGCACGTGCAGGGCCTGGTCCTGGACCATTCGATTGAGCGCAACGTCACCCTGTCGCGTATTCCCTATTTCTCGCGGTGGGGCTGGATGCAGCAGCGCGCCGCAGCCAAGCGTGCGACGGCCGCGATCACCAAGCTCGCGGTAAAGGCGCAGGGCGCCTCCAGCCTGGTCCGGACGCTCTCCGGCGGCAACCAGCAGAAGGTCGTGTTCGCAAAGTGGAACGATCCGCGACCGCGCGTGCTGCTTCTGGACGAACCGACGGTTGGCGTCGACGTGGGCGCACGAGAGGAAATTTACGGTGTGATCCGGAATGCCGTTCGCGACGGCACCGGCGTCCTCGTCGTTTCGTCGGATCTCGTCGAATTGATCGAGCTCTGCGACCGCATCTCCGTGATCGTCAATGGCCATGTGGCTCGAACGCTCATGCGCGGGGAGATCGACGATGCCGAAGAGCTCCACCATCTTCTTCAAATGTACCAGGCTGGCGTATCGCAGGGGCTGCCCGCATGACTGAACTCACCGCGCCCAACGTTGTCGCCTCGTCGACCCGATCCGACCGACGCCGAAAGCTTCTGCATAGCCTGCTGCGGGGCGAGCGGCCCTACATGCTCTACATCGCCTTCGTGGTCCTGCTCGTCGTATTCAGCCTGTCCTCACCCTGGTTCCTGTCGGTTGACAACTTTCTGAATATCGGACGCCAGACGACGCTGGTGTCGATCATTGCGGTGGGCATGACGTTCATCATCGTCGCGCGCCAGATCGATCTTTCAGTCGCATCGACGTTGGCGCTATCAGGCATGGCGGCCGCGCTCGCGATGAGCCAGATCAACAACAGCTGGGTTGTGGGAGCGGTCGCAGGGCTGGGCACCGGCGCGCTGATCGGGCTGCTCAATGGCATCCTGACCACACAGCTGTCGATCCCATCCTTCCTGGTGACGCTCGGCTCGTTGAGCATGGCGCGGGGACTGGCGATGATGGTCACCAACACCAAGCCGGTGATCATCACCAACGAGACCTATTTTGCAATCTTCGGCGAAGGCACCTTCCTCGGCATACCGGTGCCGATCGCCTGGACGCTGGTCGCGACGATCCTTGGCATCCTGCTGCTGCACTACAACGTGTTCGGCCGTCGCATCTACGCGGTCGGCGGCAACCCGACTGCGGCGCTCTATTCCGGAATCAACACCAAGTGGGTGACGACAGCGGCCTTTGTCCTGACGGGCACGCTGGCCGGCCTCGCGGCGCTGGTGCTGTCGGCGCGTTCACATGCCGCGCGGCCCGACGTCGTGCAGGGAATGGAGCTCGACGTCATCGCCGCGGTGATCCTCGGTGGCTGCAGCTTGTTCGGGGGGCGTGGCTACATCCTGGGGACGCTGTTCGGCAGCCTGATGATCGGCACCCTCAACAACGGTCTTGTGCTGCTCGGCGTGAGCTCGCCGATGCAACTCGTGATCAAGGGCGCGATCATCGTTGCCGCGGTCGCCTTCACGAAACGCTAGTCAGACTAAAGCGCAGCGCATGAGCACAGGATCATTGCGCTGCTTGGGTGGGGGCAAGGCCGCCGGCCCTCCAGTGAATCGGCGGCCAAAATGGAGGAAATAATGAAGCCAATCTTACGACAAACCTTGCCGCTGACCGCGCTGATCGCGGCGACAGCCGTCTCGATCGTCCCCTCGGCCCGCGCCGAAGTGCCTGCGACCTGCGTCAAGGGCGTCGATCTCGCGACGCTTGGACCGAAATCGATCGTCGGTCAGGGGCCCCACGGCGAAAAGGCGGCGTCGCCCGAGGTGCTCGCGCTGTCGGAAGCTGACGCCGCAAAAATCAAGGAGAAGCACTTCAAGGTCGGCATTTCCATGCAGACGGTCAACCTCGACTGGTCGCAGCTCCAGATCCAGGGCATCACCGATACGCTGAAGAAGTACGGTGTCACGGTGACGGGCGTCGCATCCGCCGAATATCAGGTGGACAAGCAGATCGCCGACATCGAGAACACCATCCAGCAGCATCCCGACGGCATTATCTCGATCCCGGTCGATTTCACGGCGACGGCACCGACCTATAAGAAGATCGCCATGGCCGGCATCAAACTGGTCTTGATGGACAGCATCCCGACCGGCCTGAAGCACCCAGAAGAGTATGCCTCGATGGTCTCTGCGGACAGCCAGGGCAACGGCCAGATCGCGGCACAGATCCTTGCTTCCTGTGTTGCGCAAGGCGGCACCATCGGCCTCGTCAATTTCGGCGTCGACTATTTCAGCACCAACGAGCGCACAAAGGGCGTTCGGGAATGGATGAAGGCGAACCGTCCGGACATCAAAATGAAGCAGGTCGATTTCACCGATCCGCCGAAAGTCTCGCAGATCGCGGGCGACTTCCTCACCGGCAATCCCGATGTGAAGGGATTGTTCGCCGTCTGGGATCAGCCCGCGCTGGATACGCTGAGCTCGATGCGGGCGCAGAGCATCGACATTCCCGTCACCACGGTCGATCTCGGCCTGCAATCGGCGATCGAGATCGCCAAGGGTGGTCCGTTGAAGGCGACGGGCTCGCAGCGCCCCTATGACCAGGGCGTGGCGGAAGCGATGGCAATGATGAACGCGCTGCTCGGCAAGGAAACGCCGGGCTGGATCGGTGTGCAGTCGCTGCCGGTGACGCAGTCCAACGTGCTGGAATCCTACCGGACGGTTTTCAAGAAGGAGCCGCCGCAGGAGCTGGCTGACGCTTGCAACAAGGCGAAGCCCGCCTGCAACTGAGCGACCGGGATGCGTGGTCACAGGAGGCCGCGCATCGCCAAGCAGACCTGATCCGGGCGAACCAGCCCCCGTCCGGATCAGGCTGCGCTGGTGATGTATTCCACGGGAAGGCTGCGGAAATGCTTGCGCATGTCTGACGATGCCGAGCCGCCGACGATGATCCGCGAAAACGCGCCGATATCGGAGAAGAAGGCCGGCTTGAGGCTGCCGAGCTTGCTGGCATCGACGACCAGAATGCTCTCCATCGCGGTCGCGATCACAGTCTGCTTGATCGCTACCTCATGAAAGTTGGAGCAGCTGGTGCCGCGGGTCCAGTGTACGCCACCGGCGGATATGAACGCCTTGTTGATTCCGAGCCGGCGCAGGTAGGAAAGGCCGTCGTCCGATGCAAATGACTGCGATGACGGGTGGTAGAGCCCGCCCATCAGCATCACCTGCGTGGCCGGTCGCCGCGTGACGATCGTGGCCACGTTCAGCGAATAGCAGATAATCGAGAGCGGCAGATCTTCGGGCAGGCAGTCCGCCAGCGACTGCATCGTGGTGCCGCAGTCGATGAAGATTGTGTCGCCTTCCTTGATTGAGGCGGCAGCAGACCGGCAGGCGAGGCGCTTGTCCTGGGTGTGCTGGTCGATCTCCTGCTCGAACGCGTACTTGATTCCGGTCGGCGCAGCCGCGTTGACGACGTAGCCGCCAAGCAAAGCGAGCGCTGCCTCCGGTCCGGCGAGGTCGCGTCGAACCGTCATTTCGGAAACCTTGAGAAGCCCGGCCGCGTCCTTCAAGTGCAGCGCTCCGCTCGTCTCGACGGCGCGGCGCAGTCTCTGCAGGCGCTGGACGCGCGTTTCGCTTGATCGAGCGTTCGGTGTTTCGGCCATTTTGGTCACCGAGCTTGCTTATCCGGTTGACAATGATCTTACAATGTTGTGAGTTTGCCAACGCTGAAATGTTATAATTATAACATGCTGTCCGTCGAGGGTTAACGGAACATCCCAGCGATGCCATCCGTCGCCCATGCGGCAAACCCCCGGGCAGACAGGACCAGGGAGGATCACATGCTGCGATCAGCTCATTCAATCTATCTGGCGATCTGGTCGATTCGCTAGGACTGCACGGGCGCGTCGATGAAGCAGAGCGTCTTGATACAGGATGCGTCCGCTGTAGCCGTGCAGCCTCATGCGCGGGGCGAGGGGCATACGCACTCGGTCTTGCGCAACAGCGGCCACGCGCTCGAGATGGATTGGGTCGACGAGATCAGGATCAACCTATCGGCGGCCGAAAGGCGTGTTGCGAGCTTGCCGGGCCGGCGAACGGTCAAGAAAGACGCGCAGGCCGCTTGGCTTCTGAAGGCGGTTACCTGCATCGACCTGACGACGCTCAACGGCGACGATACGACCGAGCGGGTGAAACGCCTCTGCGCCAAGGCCAAGGCCCCCGTGCGCGGCGATCTCCTCGCGGCGCTCGGCTTTGCCGCGCGCGAGCTGCATACTGGCGCTGTCTGCGTCTATCATCGCTTCGTTGCGACCGCCGTCGAGGCGCTCAACGGATCCGGCATCCCGGTCGCTGCGGTCTCCACCGGATTTCCCGCAGGTCTTGTGCCGCATGACCTGAAGCTCAAGGAGATCGAGGCGTCCGTCCGGGACGGCGCGCGGGAGATCGACATCGTCATCACCCGTGAGCATGTGTTGACCGGCGATTGGCGAGCCCTCTACGCGGAGGTTCGCGATTTTCGCGCCGCTTGCGGCGACGCGCATCTGAAGACGATCCTTGCCACGGGCGATCTCAAGACGCTGCGCAATGTCGCAAAGGCGTCGATGGTCTGCATGATGGCCGGTGCCGACTTCATCAAGACATCCACTGGCAAGGAAGGCGTGAATGCGACGCTGCCGGTGACGCTCGCGATGCTACGGATGATCCGCGTGTATCAGGAGCGCACGGGACACAGGATCGGCTTCAAGCCGGCCGGCGGAATTTCGACGGCAAAGGACGTGCTCAACTATCAGTTCCTGATGAAGGAGGAGTTGGGGCGCGACTGGCTCGAGCCGGATCTGTTCCGTATCGGCGCGTCGAGCCTGCTCGCCGACATCGAGCGGCAGCTCGAGCATCACGTCACCGGTCGCTACTCGGCCTTCAACCGCCACCCCGTGGGATGAGACCCCAGCGATGAGCGTCGCAGATTATTTCGAGACGATGGAATACGGTCCCGCCCCCGAGGCAGACGGTGAGGCGCGCGCCTGGCTGGCGCGGCATGACGCCTCGTTCGGGCATTTCATCGACGGCAAATTTGTCGCGCCGCATTCGGGCGAGCACCTCACGACGATCGAGCCTGCCACCGGCAAGACGCTGGCCCGGATTGCGCAAGGCTCTTCCGCCGATGTGGAGGCGGCGGTCAGCGCCGCGCGCACTGCGCAGTTGCCATGGGCAAAGCTCGGCGGTCACGGCCGGGCGCGCCATCTCTATGCGTTGGCGCGCATGTTGCAGCGTCAGGCACGGCTGTTTGCCGTGCTCGAGGCGATCGACAATGGCAAGCCGATCCGGGAAACCCGGGATCTCGATGTGCCGCTCGCCGCGCGCCATTTCCTGCATCACGCCGGCTGGGCCCAATTGCAGGAGCGCGAATTCGCCGACCAGGTTGCGATCGGTGTGATCGGGCAGATCATCCCGTGGAATTTTCCGCTGCTGATGCTGGCCTGGAAGATCGCACCCGCGCTGGCCGCGGGCAACACGGTGGTGCTGAAGCCGGCAGAGTTTACCTCCCTTACCGCCTTGCTGTTCGCCGAGCTTGCGGCCGAGGCCGGTCTGCCGTCGGGTGTGTTGAACGTCGTGACGGGCGACGGTGCGACTGGCGCCTTGCTCGTTGAGAATCCCGGCGTCGACAAGATCGCCTTTACCGGATCGACCGAGGTCGGGCGGCTGATCCGTCAATCGACTGCCGGCTCCGGCAAATCCCTGACGCTCGAGCTCGGTGGCAAATCGCCGTTCATCGTCTTCGACGATGCCGACATCGATGGCGCGGTGGAGGGCGTCGTCGACGCTATCTGGTTCAACCAGGGACAGGTCTGCTGCGCCGGCTCGCGCCTGCTCTTGCAGGAGGGAATCGCGGAGACCTTCCGCAAGCGACTGATCCGTCGCATGGAGACGCTTCGTGTCGGCATGCCGCTCGACAAGGCGATCGACATGGGCGCGGTAGTGGCGCCGGTGCAGCTCGAGCGGATCACCTCGCTGGTCGAGACCGGGGTGAGGGAAGGGGCCGAGAAGTACCAGGCGTCCGGCGCGATGCCGACGGAAGGATGGTTCTATCCGCCGACCCTGCTTTGGAACGTGCATCCGTCGTCAACAGTCGCGATCGAAGAGATATTCGGCCCGGTGCTCGTGGCGATGACGTTCCG
The DNA here is from genome assembly GCF_054185165.1 of Bradyrhizobium sp. UFLA05-109. Lineage (NCBI taxonomy): Bacteria > Pseudomonadati > Pseudomonadota > Alphaproteobacteria > Hyphomicrobiales > Nitrobacteraceae > Bradyrhizobium > Bradyrhizobium sp. UFLA05-109. The sequence continues at coordinate 12,196 of NZ_JBBIAR010000071.1, forward strand.
CACGCCCGACGAGGCCGTGATGCTTGCCAACAATACGCGTTACGGACTTGCCGCCAGCGTGTGGAGCGAGACGATTGGTCTTGCGCTGGACATCGCGCCGAAACTGTTGGCCGGCGTGGTCTGGGTCAACGCGACCAACCTGTTCGACGCGAGCGTCGGATTCGGTGGCTATCGCGAGTCGGGCTTCGGCCGCGAGGGTGGCCGTGAAGGCATGTATGAATATCTCAAGCCGAAGGCATGGAGCGGACGCAAGGCGAGGGTCAAGGCATCGCCACTGCCGGCTGCTTCTGGCGACGGCGCCGGATTTGGCGTGCCGCCGATCGATCGGACGGCCAAACTTTTCGTCGGCGGCAAGCAGGTGCGTCCCGACGGAAACTACTCGCGTGCTGTGCTGTCGCCGAAGGGCCGGCATCTGGGCGAGGCCGGCGAAGGCAACCGCAAGGATATCCGTAATGCCGTTGCCGCGGCGCGCTCCGCCGAGTCATGGGCGAGGACCACGGCGCATAATCGGGCTCAAATCCTCTATTACCTTGCCGAGAACCTTTCCGCACGCGGCGACGAGTTTGCCCGGCGTGTCGCCGACATGACGGGTTTATCAGGCGCAAAGGCGCGCGCCGAAATCGATGCAAGCATCGAGCGGCTGTTCAGCTATGGTGCCTGGGCCGACAAATTCGAGGGGACCGTCCATGCACCGCCGCTGCGCGGTGTGGCGCTCGCGATGCATGAGCCGATCGGCGTGGTTGGCGTCGCCTGTCCCGATGAGGCGCCGCTACTTGCCTTCGTCAGTCTGGTCGCGCCGCTGGTAGCGATGGGCAACCGGGTCGTTGTCGTGCCGAGCGAGCAGCATCCGCTCGCCGCGACCGATTTTTACCAGGTGCTGGAGACGTCTGATGTGCCGGCGGGCGTCGTCAATATTGTCACTGGCGCTCGCGACGGACTTGCGAAGGTTCTTGCCGAACACGACGATGTCGACGCGCTCTGGGTTTTTGGATCGCAGGACACCTCGGAAGCAGCCGAACGGCTCTCGATCGGCAATCTCAAGCGCACTCTGGTCGATCATGGCCTCGCGCTCGACTGGTACGACAAGGCCGCAAGTGAGGGGCCGATCCTGCTCCGCCATGCCGTGCAGGTGAAGAACATCTGGATTCCGTATGGAGACTAGAGAAGCCGCCTCATAATGACGGCAACCGGGTCCTGGACCGCCAGAGTCCGGACGATTTCGAACAAAGGGAGGGAGGCAACATGCCAAAGAGCATCGATTCGCTGCTCGACGCCGACGTTCTCTGTGCGCTGTGTGCCATCTGGCTGAACGGAGAGTGATGACATGAACAAGAATGGTGTCGCCGTCCTTGGGGTTTTTGTCGTCGACCTGGCGTTCCGCGCCGGCAACATGCCCGCGATCGGTGAGACGATTGCGGGATCGGGATTTGCGATGGGACCCGGCGGCAAGGGATCGAACCAGGCTGTGGCCGCCGCGCGCGCCGGCGCCAGCGTGAGCTTCATCTCCCGGATCGGTAGCGATGCCTTCGGCGAGCTTGCGATCAAGACCTGGGAGGCCGAGGGAATCAAGCCGTGCGTGGCCAGGACCACGGAGGCCCCGACCGGCGCCGCGTTCATTTATGTCCACGAGACGCGCGGTGACAACGCGATCATCGTGGTGCCCGGGGCGGCCGGCGGTATCGGCCCGGCCGATGTCGACAGGGCGGCTGATGCTATCCGGACCAGCCGCGTATTCGTGACGCAGCTTGAGCAGCCAGTGGATGCAGCGCAGCGAGGGCTCGAAATCGCGCGCGCCGCAGGAAGCATCACGGTGTTCAACCCGGCCCCTGCGATCAAGTTTGATAGCAGTCTGTTTGCGCTGTGCGACTACGTCGTCCCCAACGAAACCGAGGCTGAGGCGTTGACCGGGATTGCCGTGAGCGACCTTGCGGGCGCTCGCCGAGCCGGAGATGTGCTGCTGGCCAAGGGAGCCGGAACAGCTCTGATCACGCTCGGCGAGCGTGGAGCGCTGTTTCACGCGCCGGACCGCTCGCTGCACGTGCCGCCCTTTGACGCGGGCAGAGTGGTCGAGACCACGGGCGCGGGCGATGCATTCGTCGGCGGCTTCGCGGCGGCTCTCGCGGACGGCGTCGATCCGCTCGAGGCCGCGCGCTTCGGTTCGGCCACGGCGGGAATCTCGGTGACGCGCGCCGGGACTGCGCCTGCCATGCCGCGACGTGCGGAGATCGAAGCAGTGTTGAAGGGGTAATTTCCTCCGGCTTCGCGCACGAGGAGCGGACACGCGCCGATGAGATCCAGCAGCACGCGGCAATGCACCAGGCCGGCATCAAGCAACACGTTCAGATATGAATCGCGTGACCTAGCGACCTTAGCGCAGCCTCGTGAAGAGCTTCGCTTTGGGTGGGATGCGCATGGATGGTCATGGCGACATCCTCCAGGCGCGCGCCCATCTCCAGCGCAAGGCTGAAAGCGGCCGAAAGCTCGGCGATCCCGGCTCCCACACCTTGGATGCCGAGCAAGAGATGATTGTCGGCCCGCACCACGGTTCGGATGAAACCGTCCTCCCGATCCAGTGTCAGGGCACGGCCGTTGGCCTTGAACGGAAAGAGGTCTGTCTTGACGTCGAAACCCTTGCCGCTTGCCTCGCCCGGTGACAGGCCGACGGTGACAATCTCGGGATCGGTGAAGCAAATAGCCGGGATCGATACCCGGTCCCAGGCGCGACGACGGCCGGCGATGATCTCGGCCACCATCTCGCCTTGCGCCATGGCGCGATGGGCCAGCATCGGCTCTCCCGTGACATCGCCGATCGCCGAGATGCCGTGCATCGAGGTGCGGCATCGGTCGTCGATCCGGATGAAAGATCCGTCCATGTCGAGATCGAGCGTCTCGAGGCCAAAACCTCTTGTCGCGGGCCTGCGGCCAGCCGTAACGAGGATCTTGTCGGCTTCGAGTGACGTCTGCTCGCCGCTCGCGGTCTCGATCGCGAGCGCCGTGCCGTCAGCGACGAGCGCTTTCGCCTTTGCCCCTGTCAGGACCGTAACTCCCAACGCGCTTAGGCGCCTTGCGACTGGCTCGCTCAGGTCGCCATCATATTGCGGGAGAATTCGTGGTGCGGCCTCGACGACGGTGACGGCCGCCCCCATTTTCGCGAACGCGGTGCCAAGCTCGAGGCCGATATAACCGCCGCCGACCACGACAAGCCTCTCCGGAACTTCGGTGAGCGCCAAAGCCTCGGTCGATGAGATCACGCGGCCCCCGAACGGTAAGAACGGAAGCGCAACCGGCTCGGAGCCAGTCGCGATCACCACCGTTTCGGCATGGATCACCTGTGCGCCGGATTGCGTCTCGACCTCGACGGTTTTGCCGTCGCGAAATCGAGCGTACCCGGCCATGAGCCTCACTCCGGCTCTCTTGAGGAGGCCGGCCACGCCGCCGTTCAGGCGCCGGACGATACCGTCCTTCCAGGCGATGGTCTTGGCGAAGTCGAGCGCTGGCTTTGCAGTGGAAATACCGAGCGCGCTCGTCCCCTCCGCGGCACGAGCAATCGCTTCATATTCGCCGGCCGCATGGATCAGGGCCTTGGAAGGAATGCAGCCGACATTGAGACAGGTGCCGCCCGGCTTCTGGGCTTCGACGATGATCGTATCGATGCCGAGCTGGCCAGCGCGGATCGCGCAGGTGTATCCGCCGGGGCCAGCGCCGATGACAAGCAGCTTGCAGGTAACTTCGGTCATCGTCCTACGCGTCAATGAAAATCATGGCGGGCGTTTCAAGAAGCAGTTTGATGCGCTGCACGAACTGGGCCGCGTCGAACCCATCGATAACCCGATGATCGAAGCTGGACGACAGATTCATCATCTGGCGCGGCACGAAGGCGGCGGCACCGTCCCAATGCGGACGGATGGCGATACGGTTGACGCCGATGATCGCGACCTCAGGGTGATTGATGATGGGAGTCGTCACGAGCCCGCCCAGTGCGCCGAGCGAGGTGATCGTGATGGTCGAGCCGGTGAGTTCGTCGCGGGTGGCGTTGCCATTCCGTGCCGCTTCGGCGAGCCGCGCGACCTCGGCGGCGCAAGTCCAGAGGTCGAGCGCTTCCGCATGCCGAACGACGGGTACCACCAGGCCGGTCGGCGTCTGCGTGGCGATCCCGATATGGACGCCGGCGTGCTGGTGGACGATCCCAGCCTCATCGTCGAAATGGGCATTGAGACGAGGCTGCTCGGCGATCGCGCGCACCATCGCGCGCATCAGGAACGGCAAAAGCGTCAGCTTCGGCTTGTCGGAGCGCCGCTGGCTGTTGAGCTTGCCGCGCAAATCCTCGAGCGCAGTGACATCGACCTCTTCGACATAGGTGATGTGCGGAATGCGCGAGCTTGCAATGGACATTTTCTCGGCGATCTTGCGGCGCAAGCCGACGATCTTGATGTCTTCAACCGCTGTTCTCGCCGGATAGCGCGTCGTTGCCGCGCCGGTGCGGGCGAGATGGGCATCAAGATCATCGTGGGTGATCCGCCCGGCCGGGCCCGTGCCGCGAAGCTGGCGCAAGTCGACGCCCGCTTCTCGCGCCCGGAGCCGGACCGCGGGGGCGGCCAAAGGCCGTTCGTCTGCGCGGAGTTGCGGCGCTGCGGTGGGCCGCGGCCTCAGTGCGACGGTCGGCTCGCTCGACGGTGCGCGCGGGGCACTTGCGGCATGATCAGGCGTTTTGGCCGAAGGGTTAGCCGCATGCGGCGCCGGTTTCGTCTCCTCCGTCGCCGGCTCGCTCTTTCCATCCACCTCAAGCCGAACGAAGTCCGAGCCGATGGCGAGCAGGTCGCCAACCTTGCCGGCGAGCCAGATGATGCGACCCTCCGCCGGAGAGGGAATTTCCACCGTCGCCTTGTCGGTCATGACGGCGCCGAGCACGGCATCCTCGCGCACGACATCGCCAACCTTCACATGCCATTCCACCAGCTCGGCTTCCGCGATGCCTTCGCCGACGTCGGGCAGCTTGACGGCACGCTCCGCCATCTCAGGCCTCCAACGTTTCGATCAGCGCGCGGCCGATTCGCGCGGGCCCCGGGAAGTAGTCCCATTCCTGCGCATGCGGGTAGGGCGTGTCCCAGCCGGCGACGCGCACGATCGGCGCTTCCAGATGATAGAAGCATCGCGCCTGGACCAGCGCGCAGAGCTCGGCGCCGAAGCCCGAGGTCAACGTCGCCTCGTGCACGATCACGCAGCGTCCGGTCTTCTTGACCGACGTCTCGATGGTGTCGAGATCGAGCGGCAGCAGCGTGCGAAGGTCGATGATCTCTGCGTCGATTCCGGTCTCGGTTACGGCGCTCTCGGCGACGTGAACCATCGTGCCGTAGGCGAGAATGGTGACGGCGCTTCCCTGTCGGCGGATCGCGGCAGTGCCGAGCTGAATCGCAAAATGTCCGTCGTCGACCTCGCCGAGATCATGCTTCGACCATGGCGTCACCGGCTGGTCATGATGGCCATCGAACGGGCCGTTATAGAGCCGCTTCGGCTCGAGGAAGATGACCGGATCGGGATCCTCGATGGCCGCGATCAGGAGACCCTTGGCGTCGCGCGGATTCGAGGGGACCACCGTTTTGATGCCGCAGACATGGGTAAACAGCGCTTCCGGGCTCTGGCTGTGCGTCTGCCCGCCAAAAATGCCACCGCCGGTCGGCATGCGGACCACGAGCGGGCAGGTGAACTGGCCGTTGGAGCGATAGCGAAGCCGCGCGGCCTCGGAGACGATCTGATCGTAAGCTGGATACATGTAATCGGCGAACTGGATCTCGACACAAGGTTTCAATCCATAGGCCGCCATGCCAACGGCGATGCCGACGATGCCGAGCTCGCTGATCGGGGTATCGAAGCAGCGGCTCGTTCCGTATTTCGCTTGCAGGCCCTGACTTGCACGAAACACGCCGCCGAAATAGCCGACGTCCTCGCCGAATACGACGACGTCTTCGTCGCGCGACATCATGACGTCCATGGCGTCGCGGATCGCTTCGATCATTGTCCGTCGTGGCATGGTTCAGACCCCGGCTTCCTGGCGCTGGCGACGCAGATGCGGCGGCATCTCCGCGAACACGCCCTCGAACATGTCGCGCGCGGAAGGTCGCTGCTCGGAATGGAGCGTGCCGTAGCTTTCAGCTTCCTTCTGTGCCGAGACCACGGTGTCAAGGATCTCGGCTTCGGTCTGCTTGTGCCGTTCCTCCGACCAGGCGCCGCGCACGACCAGATGGTTCTTCAGCCTGATCACGGGATCTCCCAACGGCCATGCCTCTGATTCCGTCTTCGGCCGATAGCCCGCGGGATCATCCGAGGTGGAATGGGCGCCGACGCGATAGGTCACGTGCTCGATTAGGGTCGGGCCGAGGTTGCGGCGTGCACGCTCGCAGGCCCATTTCGCGACCGCATGGACCGCAAGGTAATCATTGCCGTCGACGCGCAGCGCCGGAATGCCGAAGCCAAGACCGCGCGCTGCGAACGTGCCGGAGCCGCCGCGTGCGATGCCCTGGAAGGTCGAGATGGCCCACTGATTGTTGACGATATTGAGCACGACCGGCGCGCGATAGGTCGAGGCGAACACCAGCGCCGCGTGGAAGTCGGACTCGGCGGTTGCGCCGTCGCCGATCCACGCAACGGCGATCTTGGTATCATTCTTGATCGCAGATGCCATGGCCCAGCCGACCGCCTGGATGTACTGGGTGGCAAGATTGCCGGAGATGGAAAAGAAGCCGTGCTCCCGTGAGGAATACATCACAGGCAGCTGGCGCCCCTTCAGGGGATCATGCGTGTTGGAGTAGATCTGACAGGCCATCTCGATCAGCGAATAGCCGCCGGCGATCAAGAGTCCCGCTTGGCGGTAGGTCGGAAAATTCATGTCGCCCGGAAGAAGCGCCTTGCGGAAGGCGCAGCTCACCGCTTCTTCGCCCATATGCTGCATGTAGAATGACGTCTTGCCCTGACGTTGTGCCATCTGCATGCGCGCGTCGAATGCGCGCAATGTCATCATGTGGCGCAAGCCTGTGAGCAATTCGTCGTCGCTAAGCTGGCCCGCCCAGGGACCCACAGCCTCGCCGTCGCGATTGAGCACGCGGATGACGGAAAAGGCGAGGTCGCGGATCGCTTCGGCGTCGACATCGACTTCGGGACGATCGACCTGGCCTGCGCGCGGGATGCGGATGTTCGAGAAATCGGGCGTGCCGCCCGGGCGCACCGCCGGTTCCGGAACGTGGAGCTTCAGAGGCGGATGCTCGGAACGAACTGCCTCGCGCCGCGGGCTCATGGTGTCATGTGTGAGGTCGGAGTCGGGCATTGGCATTCACCTCTCACCTCGATCGCATCGATGCAGAACAACGCGCCAACCCGACGAACGAGCCGGTCGATGATGTCGCGGTCATCGATGTCTATGGAAGCCGAGATGCGGCATTCGCTCGCGTCGGCCCGCGCGCTGACGGCAGCAAGCCGAAGCCCGGCGACGCGAGTCTGGTCGAGCAGGCGGCCGAGCGCGGCGTGCATATCGCTGGTCCGAAGTTCGAGAACAAACACCGCTTATGTCTCGTTTTGTTGGCATACCGTACTGGAAAAGGTCAGGATTGTTGTTCTTTTAATCTGGGTATAGTCTAAATTGGCAGTATGGATGTTCTGCATATCGGTCGTAAGTCGAGAATGGAGTTCTTGGTATGGTGCCAGTCGGACGTGCCACAGGGCCGGTCAAGACTCCGCGCAAGGATGCGCTTCGGCTCGACGAGATCGATCGCAAGATCCTCCGCGCCTTGCAGCAGGATGCACGCCTGACGACGGCGCAACTCGCCGACAGGGTCGGGCTCTCCACCACGCCGTGCTGGAACAGGCTGAAGCGTTTGGAGACGCAGGGCTACATCGATGGCTACGTCGCGCTGCTCAATCAGGACAAGCTGGGCCTGCCTGAAACGGTCATCATCGAGCTGACGCTCGATCGCCACGACGAGGAGATGCTCGAACGTTTCGGTCAGCTGCTCACGAGCTTGCCGGAGGTGATCGAGGCCTATCTCACCACCGGCGATTACGACTACGTCGTGAAGGTCGCGGTCGAAAGTACCGCCGGCTACGAACGCTTTTTGCGCGAGAAGCTCTATCGCATTCCGGGTATCCGCCACAGCCGATCATCGTTTGCGCTGCGCTGCCTGAAGAAACTGAGCTCGGTGCAGGTCTAGCCTGGATACGCCGGCGGCGATGGGAAGACATCATTTGGTGCATTGCTGGCCAAGCCCCCTCATGCGAAGGATTGGATGAGATAGCGTAGTTTGGTTGGTGTGAGATCAGGCGGCAGCGCTCCCCGCCTCGAACCCCGATGAGCTGTCAGGGGTCGATGCAAGGCTGGCGGTCCGCAGCGCGCACCGGCTACGCATTGACAGCGGCAATACCCGATAGCAAGCTCGTTCGCCGTCTTGGGCGCCTCGGCCCACCGCGCCCAAAGAATTCACCTGGAGTTCCAACAGTGGACAGATCGATTCTGCTCGCCACCGTCTGCGCTTCGGCGCTTGTGTTCGCTTCGGCTGCTTCTGCCAAAACCCTGGTTTTCTGCTCGGAGGGCAGCCCCGAGAACTTCTATCCCGGTGTCAACACCACCGGCACCTCGTTCGACGGCAATGAGCCGATCTACAACCGCATCGTCGAGTTCGAACGTGGCGGCACGCAAGTGGTGCCGGCCCTCGCAGAAAAATGGACGATCTCGCCGGACGGCATCACCTATACCTTCGACCTGCGCAAGGGCGTGAAGTGGCATTCGACGTCCAAGTCGTTCAAGCCGACGCGCGACTTCAACGCCGACGACGTCATATTTTCGATCGAGCGGCAATGGAAGGAGGACAATCCGTATTTCAAGGTGACGAGTCCGAACCATTCCTATTTCGGCGACATGGGGATGCCGAAATTGTTGAAGTCGGTCGAGAAGGTCGACGATTACACCATCAAGGTGACGCTCAATCAACCGGAAGCCCCATTTCTTGCCGACCTCGCGATGCCTTTCGCGGCCATCCAGTCGAAGGAATATGCCGATGCAATGCTGAAGGCCGGCACGCCCGAAAAGATCGACCAGGATCCGATCGGCACAGGACCGTTTTATCTGGTGCAGTATCAAAAGGACGCCGTGATCCGGTACAAGGCGTTCCCCGGATATTGGGGCGGAAAGGCGAAGATCGACGACCTCGTTTACGCGATCACGCCGGATGCATCCGTTCGCTGGGCCAAGCTCCAGAAGGGCGAATGCGACGTGATGCCTTATCCGAATCCGGCCGACATCGACGCGATGAAGAAAGATCCGAACGTCACCATCCTGGAACAGCCGGGCCTCAACGTCGGTTATTTGGCCTTCCAGACGCAAAAAAAGCCCTTCGACGACGTGCGCGTGCGCAAGGCCATCAGCATGGCGATCGACAAGAAGGCGATCATCGACGCCGTCTATTTGTCGACCGGCATCGCGGCCAAAAATCCCATCCCACCCTCGATGTGGTCGTATAACGACGACGTCAAGGACGATCCCTATGATCCGGCCGCGGCAAAGAAACTTCTGGCCGACGCAGGATTTCCGAACGGGTTCGAAACTGATCTATGGGCCATGCCGGTGCAACGCCCCTACAATCCGAATGCTAAGCGCATTGCCGAGCTGATGCAGGCCGACCTCGCCAAGATCGGCGTGAAAGCCGAAATCAAGTCATTTGAATGGGGCGAGTACCGCAAGCGGATGCAGGCCGGCGAGCACCAGATGGGTATGCTGGGCTGGACCGGCGACAACGGCGATCCTGACAACTTCCTGCACACATTGCTGGGCTGCGACTCGGCGCAATCGGCATCTGGTTCGAATATCGCCAAGTTCTGCTACAAGCCGTTCGACGACCTGGTCGTAAAGGCCAAGGCCGTCAGCGATCAGGCCGAGCGGGCCAAGTTGTATGCGCAGGCCCAGGTAATCTTCAAGGAACAGGCTCCGTGGTTCACCATCGCGCACGCGGTGCAGTTGAAGCCCGTCAGTAAGAGGGTTGTCGACTTCAAGCTGTCGCCGTTCGGGCGCCACAACTTCTACGGCGTCGACGTCAAGGAGTAGGAGGCCAGAGCGGGGAGCGGCCTTCACCGCTCCGCCGTTTTTCTTGCCCGTCTCCTTCCTTCGAGATGACTGAGGACGGCATGCTCCGGTTCGCTCTTACCCGGCTGAGTCTCGTGGTTCCGACCTTCATAGGGATCACGTTGCTTGTGTTCGTTCTCATCCGCTTGATACCCGGCGATCCTATCGAGACCATGGCGGGCGAACACGGCATCGATCCGGCTCGGCTCGCGCAATTGCGCGCTGACTACGGCTTCGATCAGCCCGTGCTGGTCCAGTACGGCCTCTATCTGTCACGGATGGCGCATGGCGACCTCGGCCGCTCGATCGTCACCCATGAGCCGGTGATCTCCGAATTTTTGATGCTTTTCCCGGCGACGATCGAGCTGTCTGTTTGCGCGATCCTGTTTGCATTGTGCCTCGGATTGCCGGCCGGCATCATCGCTGCGGTTCGCCGCAACTCTATTTTCGATCATGGCGTGATGGGGATATCGCTCACCGGATATTCGATGCCGATTTTCTGGTGGGGATTGCTGTTGATCCTTCTTTTTTCAGTGCAGCTCGGATGGACTCCCGTGTCGGGCCGGATCGCGGTGCAGTACTTCATCGAACCAGTGACCGGTTTTCTGCTGATCGATACGCTGCTGGACGGCGATTTCGGCGCGTTTCGTTCGGCCTTGTCACATCTCGTGCTGCCGACGATCGTGCTCGGCACCGTGCCGCTCGCCGTGATCGCCCGCATGACACGGTCCGCCATGCTGGAGGTTTTGGGCGAAGATTACATTCGCACCGCTCGCGCCAAGGGGCTGCCGCGCTTCCGGGTGATCGCGATCCATGCGCTGCGCAATGCGCTGATTCCGGTGGTGACGGTGATCGGGCTGCAGGTCGGTGTCCTGTTTACGGGCGCGATCCTCACGGAGACCATCTTCTCATGGCCCGGCGTGGGCAAATGGCTGATCGAGGGTATCAATCGCCGCGACTATCCGGTGTTGCAGGGCGGCACGCTCTTGATCGGTGCGATCGTCATGATCGTCAATCTACTGGTCGACGTCACGTACGGGCTGATCAATCCCCGAATCCGGTACACGAGATGACCGCCGAAGCCCTCGAGAATCCCGTCGTCGCAGCCGGCGCTCCGCCGCATCCGCTGTTGGAATTCTGGTTGGATTTCAAGGCAAATTTCGGCGCCGTGACGGGTCTCGCCGTGATCGTGGTTCTGATCCTCCTTGCACTGTTCGCCGATTTCGTTGCGCCGCATTCTCCGATCGTCACCAACAATGCGGCCTTTCTGAAACCTCCGTTCTGGCAGCAGGGAGGATCGATGGCCTATCCGCTCGGCACTGACGCGATCGGCCGCGATATCCTTTCCCGTCTTATTCACGGAGCAAGGCTTTCGCTTCTGATCGGAATCGCGGTGGTGACGCTGTCGGTGGTCGCCGGAACGATCCTTGGGCTGGTGGCGGGTTTTTTTCGCGGTGTCATCGAGATCGCGATCATGCGGCTGATGGACATTACGTTGACGCTGCCAAGCCTTTTGCTCGCGATCGTGATCGTTGCGATCCTTGGGCCCGGCCTGATGAATGCCATGCTGGCGGTCGCGATCGTGCTCCTGCCGCACTATGTGCGGATCGCGCGCGCTGCAGTGATCAGCGAAGTCTCGAAAGACTACGTCACCGCGGCCAAAGTCGCGGGCGCCGGCCGGCTTCGCTTGATGTTCAAGGAGGTGTTACCGAATTGCGCCGCGCCGCTGATCGTCCAGGCGACGCTCGGCATCTCGACGGCGATCCTGGACGCCGCCGCGCTTGGCTTTCTCGGTCTCGGTGCGCAGCCGCCCTTGCCCGAATGGGGGACCATGCTGGCGGATGCGCGCGAATTTGTGCTGCGGGCCTGGTGGGTCGTCACACTTCCAGGCCTGGCGATTCTCATAACCGTGCTGGCATTCAACCTTCTCGGGGACGGACTGCGTGACGCGCTCGATCCCAAGCTCAAGCGATAGCGCATGATCACTGTCGAAAGGCGACCTGATGCCGCTCCTCGAGATTGAAAATCTATCGGTCGCGTTTCCATCGCAAAGCGGGATGGTGCGCGCTGTGGATGGCATCGACCTCACGCTCGAAAGAGGCGATGTGCTGGGGATCGTCGGAGAATCCGGATCCGGCAAGAGCGTTACCATGTTGGCCTTGATGGGACTTGTGCCATACCCGGGGCGCGTCGAGGCCGACAAGCTGCGGTTCGAGGGGCGGGATCTGCTGACCTTGACCGATCGCGAGCGGCGCGCGCTCACCGGCAAGGACGTCGCGATGATCTTCCAGGAACCGACGACGTCGCTCAATCCCTCCTTCACGATCGGCTATCAGCTTGCCGAGACATTGCACATCCACGAAGGGATGGATCGCAAGGCTGCGCGGCGGCGCGTGGTCGAACTCCTCGAGCAAGTCGGCATTCCGTCCCCCGAGAAGCGGCTGTCGGCCTATCCGCACCAGCTCTCGGGGGGCATGAACCAGCGCGTCATGATCGCGATGGCGATCGCGTGCAATCCGAAGCTGCTGATCGCCGACGAGCCAACGACAGCGCTCGATGTCACCATCCAGGCGCAGATCCTCGATCTTCTGTTGTCCCTGCAACGCGACCGCGGCATGGCGCTGATCCTTATCACTCACAACATGGGCGTGGTCTCGGACACGACCAAGCGCGTCGCCGTGATGTATGCCGGCCAGATCATGGAACAGCGCCCGACCACAAGCCTGTTCGCCTCGCCGCAGCATCCCTATACGGCCGCTTTGCTGGCGGCGCGCCCGGAGGCGAGCGACGGCGGACGGCTCGCCACCATTCCCGGCGTTGTACCCGGGGTTTACGATCGGCCGCGGGGGTGTCTGTTCAATCCACGTTGCACCTATGCAACGCAGCTGGCCGACAAGGTGCGTCCCGACCTGCGCCCCTGGATGGACGGCCTGATCCGTTGTCACTATCCGCTCGGCGACCCGACACGGAACGAGCGCATCGCGGCCGATCGGGCCGGCACCGGCGGGGCGTCCACCCTCAAGCGTGAGACCGTGTCATGACGGCGCTTGTGACGGCCACCGATCTCAAGCGCAGCTACGAGATGAAGCAAGGCTGGTTCCGAGCCCGCGCGCATCTGCAGGCCGTGGGCGGAGTGTCGTTCGCGCTCGAGGCCGGCAAGACGCTGGCGATCGTCGGCGAGTCCGGGTGCGGCAAGTCGACGCTCGCAAGGCTCGTGACGCTGATCGAGAAGCCGAGCGCCGGTACACTGATGCTCGATGGGGTGGATGCGATCAATCCTTCGGCCAGCACCGCAAAGATGTTGCGCCGGGCCGTACAGATCGTGTTCCAAAACCCCTATGGGTCGCTCAACCCGCGTAAGCGCGTCGGCGCCATACTGGAAGAGCCGTTGATCATCAACACCGGGCTCTCGAAGCAGGAGCGGCTGGCGCAGGCGCTCGACATGATGGCGAGGGTAGGGTTGCGGCCGGAGCAATATGGCCGCTATCCGCACATGTTCTCGGGCGGCCAGCGCCAGCGCATCGCGATCGCGCGCGCCTTGATGTTGCGGCCGAAGCTGCTGGTTGCCGACGAGCCCGTCTCCGCGCTCGACATGTCGGTGCAGGCGCAGGTTATCAATCTCCTGGTCGATCTCCAGCGTGAACTGGGGCTGGCTTACCTCTTCATCTCGCACGATCTCGGCGTGGTGCGTCACATCGCAGATGACGTGATGATCATGTATCTGGGAATCGCAGTTGAGCACGGATCGAAAGAGCGCATTTTTGCGCGGCCGCTGCACCCCTATGCGCAGGCCTTGCTCGACGCGACGCCGGGTCTTGGCCGCAAACGCCAGCGTGTCGTGCCGAAGGGCGAGGTGCCTTCGCCGCTCGATCCACCAAAGGGCTGCGTCTTCTCGACCCGCTGTCCCCATGTGACAGACCTCTGCCGCTCGCAGCGTCCACCCTTGCGCCCGCTCGACGGCCGCCTCGTCGCCTGCCATTACGCCGAGCGTTTCCTGGAAGCTCACGCGGCTTAACGATCGGTCCGTCAAGGTATCTCACCAAACCCTGGTCGGCATAGGTTCGTTGCGCGAACTACCTGGACGCATAGGTGCTCCCGCGCTTTACTTATTCTTAAGGAAGAGAAGCGTGTGAGAACCAACTCTTGGTAACGCGATTTGGCTCTCTTAATTTCCGTTTCCGCCAACGCGGCACAGCGCGCAAGTATTTCAGCGCGCGTGGAGCGAGAGCGCCGAAAATCACTCGCGCAAAATCACTGCATCATTGCTGCGATTCTATAGATAACTTGTAAACGCTCGGGACTGAAATTGTCGCCGCGCTTCCCACCAATGACTGGACGGCGGAGCTGGACGAGTGCCAACTATGCCCAGCCAGTGGGATCCGCGCACGCACCCTCATCCCAAGATCAATGGCGAGCGGAACCAAAGCAGAGGCGTTCGAAGTTAGCTGCGTTAGTTCTCTCACGGGGATCGCGATGATCAGAGGAGCAGTCCCAGCCTTTGTAGCATTGATTGCGCTCACTCAAACGGCCACAGCAGGCGTCTCCTGCGCCGTTGTTCGGTTCTATGTCGCCAAATACTCGGAAGCAACCGCTGAGAAGTGGGCACGAAATCACGGCGCCAGCGACGGCGAAATCGAAACGGCACGTCGTTGTCTGCATCACAGCGCTAACGTGCAGACTGCGAGCTCAGCTGAAAGGTCACAGGTGCCCGCTCCTGTAATCGAGCAGGAGCGCGCCCGGCACGAGCCAATCGAACGCGGACCGGATCTGGACGCGCCACAGGTCGTATCCGTGCAGGGTCAGCGCGCCGGTCCCGAGAAGGATAGTCAGGACGACGAACCACGCGTTCAGGATATCAACCGCACGAAGGATATTGAGGATCGTTCCGCTGGGCATATCGGCCACGAGATCAAGGCTCTCGTTTCCTCCGATCGAAAGACTACCACACTGCGTACACGCTATGTGGGCCCGGCTCATCGCGACGGTAAGAGAGTGGCGGCCCACGTGAAATGGTTCAAACGACTCTGGGATCAACTCGTTGGGCGGCATCGCTCCAGCACCGTCCTTTTTGCAACGTCTCGATGGGGATCGCATAAGGCACCGCATCATCTCAGCGGGACCGTGCCGGGGCACGGGGCAGGGTGAGCTGTATCGCCGGATCCGCACTGAGGATGCTGCAGACGAGCAGATATATGAGACTGGCGATGCCGAAGGTCTCGAACTCCTTAAAAAGGTATCGGGCACGATCCGGTTGGCGACGTAGGTCAATTCCTGATAGCCGACGACGATCATAAAGGACGACGATCTGAACTGCGTGATCGCCGTGGTCGTTGCTCCGGTGTGCGCAGCGTGACGTCAAGAAGGTCGCACATCTTGTGCTGCGGTACGTCGTCGCAGTGAGGGCGGCAGGAGCGAAATGGTGACGCGCAGCAGCCTGTCCACGACGAGGTCCGGAGCGTTGCCGCGTCAAGGGAAAGCATGGCTCTCTGGCGAGAGCGCTCTCGAATATCTTTCCTGAAAAACTTCGACAGTCTCGATTTGCAATCTTCCAGCGGACCTTTGGAATCTCTCCAAGCACGGTGTCGACTGACTCGAGACGTCGATGATCGAGACATTCTAAGTCGCAGCGCACGCATTTGCGTTGCGGTCACGATAGCGCCTCTCTAAAGAGGCGATGCAGACCATCGCAATCTGACATTGCAATACAAGGATCGAGCAACCGATCCGAAGTTCGAGTCTGCGGAGAATCTGATTCACGCGCCACAGATGTCGGTCGGGCGCGGATTTGTTTCGCGTGGCGACGTGCTGTTGATGAGGGACTTTCTGGAATGCGACGTGCAGGTGAGGTTGGGGCGGCAGTTCGCCTTGGTGCGAAATTGCTGAGTGGGGTGGCTTTGCTAGGCTGGTTAGAGTCGCCTGCTCGATCTCAAACAGCGCAGGACGCCAACTCCCTTCCACCAGTTACGGTCGACGCTCCGACGCAGCAGTCGGTCCGCCGCGCGCCAGCCAAACGAAGCGCTGTCCGGGTCCAGTCAACGTCACGCCGCGCCAGGGTGCCTGGTGCTCCGCAACCGGAGACGGTCGCGATGCAATCGAAGCCGTCGCAGTCGGGTGTCGTGCCCGCGTTTGCAGGCGGTCAGGTCGCTCAGGGCGGACGGCTTGGACTGCTCGGAAACACCGACACAATGAAGTCACCGTTCAACGTGACGAGCTTCACGGACAAATTCATCCGGGACCAGCAGGCGGCGACGGCTGCGGGTGCCTTGATCCTGGATCCATCCGTGCGTAGTTCCCATCCCACGGGTGGCGTTCTGGATTCCTTCTACATTCGCGGCTTCCCGGTCAACGAAGGCAACAACGGTGAGTTCGCCTTCGAGGGCCTCTACGGGATCGCGCCGACATATCGCATCTTTACGGACTACGTCGAGCGCATCGAAGTGCTCAAGGGTCCCTCAGCCGCGCTCTCGGGCATCGCGCCCAATGGCGGCGTCGGCGGCGTCATCAATGTCGTGCCTAAGCGCGCAGGAGAAGATTTGACCCGCTTCACCGTGGACTATGGCTCGGCCGCACAGTTCGGCGGTCATTGGGATGTTGCGAGGCGATACGGCGACAGCAAGGAATGGGGCGTGCGTGCCAGCGGCAGCGCGCGCGACGGCGATACGCCCATTGACCGCCAATCTGAAGCGACGGGCGTCGGATCGCTGGCCCTCGACTATCAAGGTGAGCGATTCAGGTCTTGGCTCTACCTCATCGCCCAGACCGATCGCTTCGACGCTCCATCACGTCCCTTTCTTATGGCTTCCGGCCTACAAGTGCCAAAGGCACCGGACGGTCGGCTGAACGTGACGCAACCCTGGGAATGGTCGCGCATCAACGATCAATCTGCCTTGCTGCGGAACGAATACGATATAAGCGATCAGGTTACGCTGTTCGCCGACGTGGGCGGATCGCGAACCAATGTCGAGCGATTCTTTGGTCTCCCGACGATTATCAACACGAGCGGAGATACCACCTCGACGCCTCAATTCTTCGGGCTTAGCATCGATCGAACCACATATGATGGCGGTGTCCGCGCCCGTTTCGATACCGGCTTCGTCCACCATGCCGTCGCCTTCCAGGCCTCGGTCTATCATGATGCACTGTACCGGCGGTTGACCAATGGCACTTTGGTCACCTCGAATATCTATAGTCCGACCGAGGCGTCGACTCAGTTCGCAAACGAGATCGCTGGACGCCCTCGGCTCTCGGACAGTGAACTCACTGGGCTCTCGATTGCCGACACCTTGTCCGTACTCGATGAGCGCGTCCTGTTGACTTTGGGTGTACGGCGCCAGGGCATTGAAGCGAACAACTATCTCTCAAACGTCGGAACGCTGACGTCGTCCTACGACAAGAGCGCGACCACGCCTGTGGTCGGTCTCGTCATCCGGCCCCGGGACAACGTCTCTTTGTACGCGAACTACATCGAAGGTCTGAGCCGGGGCGATGTCGCGCCGCAGACCGCCTCCAATTTCGGCGAAGTGCTTGCACCGTACATCGCCAAGCAGTACGAGGCCGGCATCAAGGTAGACTTTGGCCGGTTCGCAACCACCTTCAGCGCATTCGAGATATCGAAGGCGAGCGGAGAATTGTCCGCCGGGCGTTTCGCGGCGACCGCCGAACAGCAAGTCCGAGGGCTCGAGTTCAACGTCTACGGCGAACTCATGCCTGATGTTCGTCTACTCGGAGGCGTTTCGTTGCTGGATGGCACCCTGACCAAGACGGCCGTTGCGGCAAATGTGGGCAACACGCCAATCGGGGTTCCGAACATACAGGCAAATATCGGAGCCGAGTGGGATCTCCCATGGATGAGGGGGCTCACTTTGAATGGCGCAGTCATCTACACGGGCAAGCAGTTCATCGATAGCGCAAACAAGCAGCCGATCCCGGATTGGACGCGGCTCGATCTCGGCGCCCGCTACACGACGGCGATCAACGGCAGGAAGACGGTTTTTCGCGCGAACGTTCAGAATGTGACCGGCGCGACTTACTGGTCCAGCGTGGCTTCTTTCGGAACGTTTTTCCTCGGTGCACCGCGCACATATCTCCTGTCGATGACCGTCGACATGTAATCGCTGCTCTTACTGCTTGGTAGGGCGTTTCATGAACGGATGCTGCTGACAAGGATCAGGCTGGTCGATATGCAAGTTTGCCTCCTTTCGCCAACATGCTTGATCCCCACCGAAGAGGTCGATCCGGACAGGGTAGCGGAGCTGCAGGCGCAGATCCTCAGCGCAGGTTGCTGGACGGTTCCGATTACGGCAGAGAAGGATGTCCTCTGTGTGATGGACGGTCATCACCGGCTGACCGTCGCGCACCGTCTGCAACTGCCGTTCGTGCCGGTGGTTCTCTTGGGTTACGGCGCGGTGCGGGTCGAGAGCTGGCGGCCGGGGCTGACGATCACGCCTGCGAGCATCCTCGCGATGGCGCGCAGTGGTCGAAAGTTTCCCTGCAAGACGACGCGACATATTTTTGATCAGAGCCTTCCCAGCTGCAACCTGTCGTTGGAGAGCTTGCGCCACCTGGCTCCGACGGAACGCACTGTCGCCCATGCCGAAAGGGCGGGGGCGTGACCTTGCATGGCCATAAGCCCGGTGTGGGTCTCTTGCCGATTCTGCGGCCAGGCACGGCAGAGCTGCTGGCGGGCAACGGCCCGCTGCTGATCGATTGGGTTATCCAACATGGGTCCCCGGTCAATCTGATCTGGCCCGATGAGCTGCAGACCAATCTCGCCGCACTCAAAGACGTCTTGCGAGAGAGCGGTGTCGCGAACGCGATCTACTACGGAGCGAAAGTCAACAAATCGCACGCTCTGTTGGCCGGAGCTTTGCGCGCAGGAGCGGGCATTGACGTCTCAAGCCTTTATGAGTTGCGGGATGCCAGACGGCTTGGTGCCGATGGCACACAACTTGTGGCAACCGGCCCGGCGAAGACGGCTCTGTTCCACAAAGAGCTTATCGACTGCAGTGCTCTCATATCGGTGGATTCACCGGAAGAGCTCGAGGATCTGATCCGCTGCATTCCGGCAGTGGGCCCGGCTCAGGCGGTACTGCTGCGCTTGCGTCCTACTAACCAGACGCAGAGTCGCTTCGGCATGCCGGCGGCGGCCATCCAGCAATGTCTGTCGCGCATTGCTGGTGATAGCAGGTTGCGCTTTGACGGGCTGCACTTCCACCTGAGTGGCTATAGCTGGGAATCTCGTGCGCAAGCCATTAGAGAAGCCGCTGGCCTGATCGACGAATCCCGCGCGCAAGGCTTTGCGCCGCGCATGATCGACATTGGGGGCGGGCTGCCGATCCAATATGTCGATCGATATGCCTATCAAGCGCATCTTGCGAGGCAGATGCCCGAGGACTACCGCACGGGGAAGGTGCCGGGCTCCTTCTATCCTTACGGTGGAGCGCTTTCTGCTGCCGGCTGGCTACGGAGCCTCCTGCACGCGCCGATGGCCGATGGCCGCAGCATCGCGAACTATCTTGTCCAGGAAGGGCTGATGCTGGGGATGGAGCCCGGTCGAGCACTGGCCGATCAAGCCGCTATATCCGTCTTCCGGGTATTACGCGTGAAAGCGGTTGGCGCTGATGCTCATGTCATCTTCGTGGAGGGCAGCAGCTTCAGCGCTTGCGAAACCTGGTTTGGCTCCGAATTCCTCGTCGATCCCATCCTGATTCCGGCCACATCGCCGCCGGCCGCTACGAAACCTATCCGGGCCTATCTGGCGGGCCATAGTTGCCTGGACGAAGACGTCCTTAGCAATCGATGGCTCACCTTTCCCATCGCTCCGCGGGCGGGAGATCTTCTGGTTTATGCCAATACCAGCGGCTACCAGATGGACCTCCTTGAGAACCAATTCCATCGCCACCCGATGCCGAGCCGTCTTTGCGTGGTTCAGGACGCAAAAGGGCAGCTAGCGCTCGTTCCCGACACAATAGGAGAGGCACAATGCTTTGCACGACAGTAAGCCAGTTGATCGGCCAAACTCCGGTGATGCCGATTGCCGTACCCAACAGTGGCACCACGCTCGTGCTGAAGCTTGAAAAGAACAACCCGGGCGGCTCTATGAAAGACCGCATGGCGCACAGCATGGTGCTTGCGGCACTCGAGGACGGGCGGCTCGTGCCGGGCGGCACGATCGTTGAATCGTCGTCCGGAAATACCGGGATTGGACTGGCGATAGCCGCCTTGGAATTGGGCCTGCGCTTCATTGCCGTTGTCGATCATCACGCCGCGCCGGACAAGATCCGCACGATGCGCGCGCTGGGCGCGGAAATTCGTTATGTCGAAGGCGACTATCGGGAGGACGAGGTTGCGGTGGTGGAGCGCCAACGACTGGCCGCGCAACTCGGTGCCCAGCTTCCTGGCGCGTTGTTCATGAACCAGTCCGACAATCCGGCAAATCCGGAAGGCTATGCTGGCTTCGTCGACGAACTCCTGGCACAGCTTCCAGATGGCGTCGACGCATTTGTCGGCTGCGTCGGCACCGGCGGGTCAATGACCGGCATCGCCCAGCGTCTGAAGCGGGTTAACCCAGCGGTCCGCACGATCGCCGTGGAGCCGGCCGGCTCGATCGTCTTCGGCAAACCCGGCCATCCCTACTACCAGTCGGGCACGGGAACGCCCGCCGGCGATGAAATCGGCAAGGTGCTCGACTATGGATGCATCGATGAAGGGGTACAGGTTACCGATACCCAAGCCTTCGAAACAGCACGTTTCATCGCACGGCGCTACGGTCTTCTGGTTGGAGGCTCGACCGGGGGCACCATATACAAGGCGCTCGAATACATTGCGGCCGGCAAGCTGTCCGGCACGGTGGTCACGCCAGTTGCGGACGGGGGCGAGAAATATCTCGGCTCGGTCTTCGACGATGAATGGATGGCCAAGCGCGATTTGCTGGATCCGACAATCGCCGCACAGCTCGATGCGTGGCTACCGGGTAGGGCGCGCGCAGCATGAAGGTGACGATCTGCGGTGCAGGGCGCACGGGGCATTTGAACGCCGTGCTCTTCAAGCAGCGTGCAGGCATCACCGTTTCCGTGCTGACCGGAGCGGCTGCCGTTGCCGAACGGTGGACGAGCGGAGACGGTGTTTGGCAGGCCCAAACGCCCGACGGCCACGTCTTGACCGGGCGGCCCGACTATGTCGGCACCGATCCGAGAGAGGCACTCATCAACGCAGACATGGTGATCGTGACGCAGCCGGCCCAGGCGCGGCCTGCGCTTCTCCACGACTTCGCGCGGCATCTCCCCCGGGACAGGCGCGTCTATGTCGGTGCGATTCCCGGCTTTTGCGGCTTCAACTGGCTGGCAGCCAAAGCCCTAACAGGCACAGACAATGTGGTGATCTGGGGCTTGAAGGACGTGCCCCATACGGCTTTCGACCTGGTCCCAGGCGAGCGGGTACGGATGGGAGGGGCCAAGGCGCAGCTCTTCGCGGCGCTTCATCGTCGCGAGGTCGCAGCGAGCGGCGCCATACTGCAGGCGATGCTGAGCCGCCTTTATGAAGCTCCCGTCACGCTGCTGCAGGACTATCTGGAAATCACGCTGACGCCGGGCAACGCCTTGATGCATCCCGCCGTGCTCTATGCTTTGGTCGGTCCCGGCGCACCTTGGGAAAACAAGCCGTTCGATCGCCCCCTTTGCTGGTGGAGCGATTGCCCGCGCGCCGGCGCCGAATTGCTGGAGGCGTGCGATGCGGAAAACCAGGCAATCCGCCGTGCGGTCGAATTACGCCTCGGCATTGATCTGAGTTCGGTGAAGCCGCTTCGCCAGGAATTGATCGAGGCTTATGGCAGCCAGATCCAGGACAAGCGGACCATGTATACGCTGCTGCGAACCAACCGTGCTTACGCCGGCATTCACGCCCCACTTGTTCCTAACCCGGACGGGCCGGGCCTTGTCATCGATCGCGCAAGCCGCGCTTTCCACGAAGACATAGCCTTCGGACAGGCGCTGCTCGTGGAATTGGCCGCGCGGCTTGATGTGACAACTCCCGCGATCACGAAAACCTACAACTGGGCGCTGCAATACCACGGTGGGTTCACCGAAGGCGTGCCCGCTTGCTTGCCCGCCAACTGGCCTGAGGAAGCGTAATGAACAAGAGGATGTCTTCTTCCGCAGATGCCGAAGCTGAGGCGCAGGCCGCGCAGCTTTGGTTGGCCGCATCGCGCAATGCGCTCGCACGGCTGGTCCGCTGCCTGTTCGCCGAGCGTCTTCTTGTACCAGACGCGTTATTGTGGTCGCGCGACGGAAACCAGGCATGGCTTCCCCTCTGGCAGTCGCGCCGCGTCCTGCATTTCGCTGACCTGCGTCGTGCGCCCGCCGGAATGTTGCAAAATCGTGGTTCTATCGAAGCGCTGGACGAGGCCGGTGTCCGGTACCGGATCGATGATCCATCCGACTTCATCCGGGAGGTCGCCCCCGCCTTGGCGATCTCGCCTGCATCGGACGGCGTCCAGCGTTTGATACGCGACGTCGAGGACAGCATGCGCAACGATGTCCTGGCGCGCCGTCACCGGGAGGAATGGAGCGCCGAGCTGCGAGGGAAGGTAGCCGCAGTAGGCGCGCCAGGATTCCTCGCATATCTGGAAAAGAGCCTGCCGCCGCATCTGGCGGCCATGACTCTCGATCAATGGGGCGCGTTGGAAGGTCACCCCTTCTATCCGACGTGGAAGGCCAAACCCGACCTGTCGCCCGAGGACGTCACCGCCTTGTCGCCTGAGTTCGGTGCCCGTGTGCGCGTCCGAGTCGCAGCGCTGCGCAGAGAATGGTCCTATGTGGAGAAGATGCCGCATGTTGGCAGCTATTCGGAATGGTTCGCACAAAATTTTCCCGAGTTCTGGCGCGACTGGGCCGAAGGATTGAATAAACGCGGAAAGTCTCCCGAGGACTGGCTGCCTCTACCTGTCCATATCTGGCACCTTGAAAATTTCGTGCTCCGTGAATTCGCATCTGAAATAGCTTCCGGAGTTTTCGACCCGGATGGCCCGGAGGTCGTGACACTGCCGTCGATGTCGTTCCGCACAATGCTGCCGAACACGCAGGAGCCGAGGCCCTTCATCAAGCTGCCGGTGGCGCTCTGGATGACCAGCGAGCAGCGCACCCTGCAGGCCAAGTCGATCCACATGGGGCCGCGTCTCAGCACCCTGATTTCCGATATTCTGTCGAAAGAGCCGGATATTTCCGACAGGTTGGAGATCTTCACCGAAGAGCTAGGGGCGATCCTGCACCACCCCGTAACGGGCGACGAGCATCCGGGGCGCTTTCTTTCGGTTGTCTACCGTAACTCTGACGCTCTCGCCCGCAAAGACGGACTGCTGCCGGTCACCGTCGCGTCACTCTTGACGGCAAGCCCGATCAACGGCCGCCCGCTCATTTGCGAATTGATTGCGAGAGGCGGCGATGAGAGCGAAGCAGCGATATTTGCGTTCTTCCGCGCCTATGTAACGACGGTCCTCCGGCCGACGCTCGCCATGTATCTGCTTTATGGAATAGCCTTCGAGGCGCATCAGCAAAACAGCACGATTCTGTTCGATGAAGCCGGCCGTCCGCGAAAGCTGTTGATCCGCGATTTCGGCGATGGCCGCAGCTTTGCGCCCCTGCTTAGGGAGCGAGGGCATCAGCTCAAGCCCTTCACGCGCAAGGGGATCTTACCGACCACATTTGATGACGATATCAGCCTCGTGCGCTCATTCGTCATCGATGCCTGCTTCGTCTGCCATCTTCATGAAGTCGCATTGTGCCTCGACGAACATTATGCACTTCCAAACACAAACCTTTGGCGCATCTTGCGGGAAGAAACCGAGGCAGCTTTCGATACGCTCAGGCCGCGCATGTTGTCGGATGCGTTCTGGCTGGAAGAACGCAAGGCCTTTCTCGAGAGACCCTGGCCGAGCCGCTCTGTGCTACGGATGCATCTGGAACGCTATCGCGATTATCGTCTTGAGCACGAGCTGCCAAATCCAATGGCGGGAGCGGAATGACTAATGCTTCCGCCGCGGTGCGCGGCTTCGGACCCGTTTTTGTTTTGCTGTTCGGCCTGCAATTCGTTTCCATGGGGGCCATGGAAATGAGTGGTCCGTTCTGGCCGATCCAAATCAAGGTGCTTAGCCCTTCCGACAGCGTCTTCGGACTGGCAAGTGTTGGCGTCTACGTTGGTCCGATGATCGGCATGTCACTGACCAGCGCCCTTTGGGGGCGAATCGGCGATCGTTACGGCAATCGGCTGATGATGGTTCGCGCGCTTGGCGGTCTGGCGGTCACGCAACTCCTTGTTGCCGTTGCACAGGATGTCTGGGCTATCATGGCGCTGCGTTTCTTGCAGGGAGCCTGCGCCGGATATATCGCCCCAGCGCAGGCCTATGGCGTGCAGATTACCGGCGGGAAGGATCGCGCAAGCCTCTTCGCCTGGCTTCAGGTTGCCACCAATGTGGGCTCGCTGGCCGGCGCTTTCCTGGGCGGCCTAATTCTCGATCGCTTCCCTTTTGCCGCAGTAAATCTGACGGCCGGGATAATTTGTGCGCTGTGTGCTGCCGTTGCCTGGTCGAGCCTGCCCGTACCGGCGCTGGGAGCCGTTGTCGTCAATCGCGGAAGCGCAGCTACCGCAAAACATACGGCGTCGGCGGGTGTTCCGATCGCAGCTGTTCTCGCCTTGATGGGGATGCTGCTCGCCAGTCGCATGGTCCTGCAGGTTCCTTTTTCACTGTACATGACCCAAATATTTGGCGCCCGGCACTGGGTCGCCGGCTTCACTTACGGGCTGCTCGCGTGCGGCTTTGTCGTGGCCGCACCCTCATGGGCGCGACTCTTCGAGAATCGCGCGCCTTCCTACGTACTGGGCGGAAACGTGCTCATTTCGGCCGCGTGCGTTTTGGTGACGCATCTGGCGGGCAGCACGGGCTCCGTTGCCGTATTCGCACTCCTGTATTTCATCTGGGGCGCGCTTCTTGGGGGAACGACTCCGACGCTTCTCGCGCTCATTTCGGGAGCCGTGTCGAATGA
Organism: Bradyrhizobium sp. UFLA05-109; assembly: GCF_054185165.1. Lineage (NCBI taxonomy): Bacteria > Pseudomonadati > Pseudomonadota > Alphaproteobacteria > Hyphomicrobiales > Nitrobacteraceae > Bradyrhizobium > Bradyrhizobium sp. UFLA05-109. The sequence continues at coordinate 37,333 of NZ_JBBIAR010000071.1, forward strand.
TCGGCAAGGTTCGGTTCTGGGCCTTGCGCAAGCTTCCCAGCAGATCGCTTCCGCGAGCGGCATCGTTGCCGGCGTCGGCATCACGCAGCTCTTTGGTCTTGAAGCTGCGTTTCCGCTCGTCGCCACGCTCTACGCCTTGTCATTCGTGTCGGCGCTCGGCATCTGGCTCAAGACTGCGCGCCCCAAAGGAAGCTGACCATGACAGATTACCGATCGCTGGTGCATTCCGTGGTGAGGGCTCTTGTCCTGCTCGCTTTGCTTCCAACGGTGGCATTTGCAGCCGAGCCTGATCCGGCGCAGACACAGGCGGCGCTTACCCTGACTGATATCGCGGGCCGACGGGTGACGCTCAACGCGCCCGTCAAGCGCATGCTTCTGGGCGAGGGCCGGCAGCTCTATCTCGTCGCCTCGCTGGAGCCCAAAAATCCCTTGGCCCATCTGGTTGCCTGGCGCAGCGATCTGATTGCGGCAGATCCGGCCACTTACGCGCAGTATCTCGAAGTGTTTCCCGAGCTATCGAAGCTCCCTTCCTTCAAAGGGCAGGAGGACAGCCTGATCGACATCGAATCGGCGATCATCCAAAAGCCTGATGTCGTGCTGCTCAACCTTGAAGCCATGGAGGCCAACAAGGACGCCAACTACATCGAGAAGCTCGCGGCACTGAACATACCGGTTCTCTATATCGATTTTCGCCACCGCCCCCTGGAAAACACCGAGCCGACCATTCGGCTCCTCGGCAGGATCATGCGGCGCGAGGCGCGCGCGGAGGAGATCATCGCATTCCGCCACCAAGCCATGGCCGCGGTTGCCAATGTCCTCGCCGCCAAGCAACCGAAACGCCCCAATGTGTTCGTCGAACGGATCGGTGGCTACTCGCAGGATTGCTGCCTGTCTTTCGGTGCCGAGAATTTCGGCAAATATGTCGAACTCGCAGGCGGCCATAATATCGGCAGCGACATCATTCCTTCGACCTTCGGGCAGATCAGTCCCGAGCAGGTCATCGTCGCAGATCCCGAACATGTGGTGGTGACCAGCGCCGACTGGAAAGCCTATGTGCCGGGCGGCCATTGGATTCCGCTCGGACCCGGGGCAGATTCTCGGGTGACGCGCAAGAAGCTCGAATGGTTCGCTACTCGCGACGCCTATACCGGTATCGCGGCTAAGAAGACACGGAATTTTCACGGCATTTGGCACCAGTTCTACAACAGCCCATATGAATTTGTCGCCGTCCAACAATTGGCGAAGTGGTTTCACCCCGACCTGTTTGCGGATCTGGACCCCAATGCAACCTTTGCTGAATACCATCGCCGCTTCCTGCCCATAGGCTTCCGCCCCGGCTATAGCGTCAGCCTTTCGGACAGCCAGTGATGACAGATGTCCACACCGAAGCCCTGTCTTTAGCCGGGCGCGACGCCTATCGGGCGCTCAGCGCCAGGCGGTGGATCGTTCTCCTCATGCTGGTGGTCGGGGTATGCATCGCATTGGTCGGCGACCTCTCGACGGGACCTGCAAGCTATGGGCTTGGAGAGGTTGTGCGTGCCCTCGTTCTGTCGGCGGAGGTGGATGCGCAGACGCGCGTCATTGTTTGGTCGATCCGCATGCCATCGGCCCTCATGGGCGTCGTAGTCGGTGTGGCGCTTGCCATCGGCGGCGCTCAGATGCAGACCATCCTGAACAATCCGCTGGCGAGCCCGTTCACGCTGGGCATTTCTGCCGGTGCCAGCTTCGGCGCGGCCCTGGCGCTCGCGTTCGGTGTCGCGCTGGTTCCCATGGCAGGCGACTACATCGTCGCGGCCAATGCATTCGTCGTGGCGATGGCAACCGCTTTCCTGATCCATCTGGCAAGCCTTCGGCGCGGGGCCTCGATCCAGATGATCGTGCTGTTGGGCATAGCGCTGGTTTTCAGTTTCAACACGGCGCTCGCGATCACCCAATATTTCGCGGCCGAGCAGGCGGTCGGGGCCATCATCTTCTGGACCATGGGCAGTCTCACCAAGGCGACATGGCCCAAGCTTGCCATCACCGCGCTCGTCGTGTGTCTGACCTTGCCGGTCTTTCTGCGCCGCCGGTGGCAATTGACGGCGTTGCGTCTTGGCGAGGCGCGTGCGGCGAGCTTCGGCATTCCTGTGCGGCGCCTGCGGCTTGAAACCCTGATCCTTGTTTCCCTTCTGTCGGCGATCCCCGTCGCGTTTGTCGGCACGATCGGCTTTATCGGTCTGGTCGGTCCGCACATCGCCCGCATGATGGTCGGCGAGGACCAACGCTTCCTGCTGCCCGCGAGCGCGCTGACTGGTGCGCTGATCATGTCGGTCAGCTCAATCCTGGCCAAGATCGCGGTACCCGGCGCAGTCCTGCCGATCGGCATCGTCACCTCAGCGATCGGTTTGCCGGTTTTCCTCTGTCTGATCCTGAAAAGCGGAAGAGACATATGGTAGTGCTGAGCACGCATCGCCTCGGCGCTCGCTTCGGTTCGCGCCAGGTCCTGCGCGATGTGACGCTCCCGCCGTGTCATGGCGGCGAAGTGGTGGCCGTCATTGGACCGAATGCTGCGGGCAAGTCGACGCTGTTCCGGCGCCTGGCAGCCATTCTTCCAGGGCCCGGCGAGTGCCGGTTGGAAGGTGTGCGCGATGCGGATCGCGCGATCGCCTACATGCCCCAGGATCAATCGGCAAGCGCAGTTCTGACTGTATTCGAGTCCGTCCTTCTTGCGCGAAAGCAGGTCAGCGGCTGGCGTCTTGAGAGGTCTGATCTGGTGGCGGTAGACCGGGCGCTGGCTGCACTCGATATCGGCGATCTTGCCAGTGAAATCCTTTCCGAGCTGAGCGGTGGACAGCGCCAGCTCGTCGGGCTTGCCCAATGTCTCGTGCGCGAACCGCAGGTGTTGCTCTTGGACGAGCCGACGAGCGCACTCGACATGCACCGTCAGCTGGGAGCGCTGCGGCAGGTGCGCAGCCTTGCGCATGAAGGCGGTATGCTCGTGCTAATCGCGCTGCATCATCTCGACCTGGCACTCAAATTCGCCGACAAGGTCGCTATCCTCTCTGATGGAACGTTGCACGATTTCGGCACGGCGGCCGACGTCTTGACGCCGGAAAACCTTGCCGCAACCTTTCGCATTAGGGCACGTGTCGAATCCTGCTCACAAGGCAAGCCCCATTTGATCGTCGACGACGCGATCTGACGCCTACGTCTCGAGGCGGGCCGGAGTCAGAGGGCCGTCATGAACGGCAACTTCACCTCAGCGGCGCACCCAGTAATCGTTATCAAAATCGTTCTCGACCAATGTCAGGAAATGCTTCTCGCTAGAATCGGTCCTACTTGCCTTGAACTGGATCAAATTGGCCCATGATGGATTGGAGCGAGCGACCAGATTTTTCAATTGGTTAGAAGGCGGCGCGTGCGCGACGTGTGCACCGCAAAATCAAGAGAAATCTACTGTCGGCAAAGCCGAGCACTCGTTCGCACGCGATCCGCTGCTTCGACGGTTTGATGGGAGCTCGGTCCAACTGAGAGCGAACGCACTGAGGCGCCGCGTGCATCTTGCGGTTTTCGCAAGGTAGTCACCGAAGGCGCGTTGCCCGCTGAACGGAATGGGCGCGTTGCTTGCCGTAGCCCAAGCCGGCGCCTTGTTGCAATTCCAGTCTCGCCGCAACGACGATTGACAGCCAGTTATTACATGTATAAAAATATGCAAATTCATATATTGTGAGATGCCTGAATGGACACGCATCCGCTCAAGCTCAAGGTGCAGTCGGTTGTTGCGGAGACGCCGTTCATTCGGAGCCTTGTGTTCGGCGTGGAGGGCGGAGCCGTGCCGCGATGGCAAGCGGGTGCGCACATCCGCGTGTCGCTCCCGAACGGGGGCGACCGGCCGTATTCCCTGATGGCTTTGCCGGGCCTGCCCCAAGGCACTGTTGCGCTGGGGGTGCTGCGCGAGGAGGTGTCAACCGGCGGCTCGCAGTTCATGCATGCGCTGAAGACCGGCGACATTGTGAGAGCGACCGCGCCGGTCAACAATTTCCCTCTGCAAGAAGGAGCCGCGCCGGTGCTGCTGTTCGCCGGCGGCATCGGCGTCACGCCGATCCTGTCCATGGCTGCGGAGCTGAACGCGCGGGGAATCCCATACCGCCTGCATTATGCCGGACGAACGCCGGGGCGGCTGGCCTTCCTGCCGCAGTTGCAGGCCATCTGCCCCAAGGGCTTGTCCGTTCATTACGACAGCGACGAGTCCCGCCTGGATATTGCGGCGGCGCTCGGCGATGCGCCAGTAGATACTCACGTCTACGTCTGCGGCCCTGCCGGCATGATCGACGCGGTGAAGGCGGGCGCGCTCTCCAGGGGCATCCCGGCAGATCGCATCCATTTCGAGCTGTTCAAGGCGGAGCGGCCCGGCTCTCCCAACAAGCCGTTCGAGGTCGAGCTCAAATCGACGGGGCAGGTCATTAGTGTTGCCGCAGATCAAAGCATCATCGATGCGCTGGTGGCCGCAGGGCGCGACGTCCTCTACGACTGCCAGCGGGGCGATTGCGGCATCTGCCAGTGTGACGTGATCGCAGGCGTGCCCGATCATCGCGACGTCATTCTCAGCGACGACGAAAAGGCATCCAACAAGGTCATGCAGATCTGCGTGTCGCGTGCGAAATCGGAACGGCTCGTGTTGGATCTCTAACGGGGAGCAAGGGACGCCATGGCGAAATATGGAAAGAACGCCCGCGCGATCGAGCGGCTGGTGCGTGACGCCGAGGTGCATCGCGACGTCTACGTCGACCCTGAAATCTTCGAGCTCGAGATGGAGCATCTGTTCCCGAATAGCTGGATCTATGTCGGGCATGCCAGCCAGCTGTCGAAACCCGGCGATTTCATCACCGCCAATATCGGCCGGCAACCGGTCATGGCGAGCCGTCATAGCGACAGCTCCATCCACGTGTTCTACAATCGTTGTCCGCACAAGGGCGTCAAGATCGCCTCCGAGCCGTGCGGCAACACCGGCAAGTTCTTCCGCTGTCCCTATCATGCCTGGTCGTTCAAGACCGACGGCTCGCTGCTCGCGATCCCCCTGAAGAAGGGCTACGAGGGAACCGGCTTCACGGACACCCAGGCGAACGAGGGGCTATCGAAGGTCAAGAACGTCGTCATCTATCGCGATTTCATCTTCGCGCGACTGAGCGACAGCGGCGTCTCCTTCGAGGACTATTTTGGCGAAAGCCTGTCGACGATCGACAACATGGTCGACCGTTCGCCGGAGGGGAAGCTCGCCGTCGAGGCCGCACCGATCCGCTACATGCACACCTGCAATTGGAAGATGCTGGTCGAGAATCAGACCGACACCTGCCATCCGATGGTGGCGCATGAGAGCTCGGCCGGCACCGCCGTCAAGGTCTGGAAGCGCGAGCAGGGCGACTCCACGGAGACGCCGATGGCCGTGCAGCTCTACGGGCCCTTCATGAGCCCGTACGAGTTCTATGAGCAGAGCGGCATCCGGATCTGGCCGAACGGCCATGGTCACACCGGCGTCGCCAATTCCATCCATTCCAACTATTCGGACATCGACGGCTATCTAGGCCGGATGGTCGCAGCCTACGGCGAGCAGCGGACCCACGAGATCCTGGGAGAGGTCCGGCACAACACGGTCTATTTCCCGAACATCATGGTCAAGGGTGCGGTGCAGATTCTTCGCAATTTCATCCCGATTGCGGTGGACAAGACGCTGGTGGAGAGCTGGGTCTATCGTCTGGTCGGCGCGCCCGACAAACTCTATGAGCGCGCGCTGATGTACAATCGCTTCATCAACGCGCCGACCTCGATCGTCGGGCATGACGATCTCGAAATGTACGAGCGCGCGCAGGAAGGCCTGAAGTCCAACGGCAATCAATGGGTCAATCTGCGTCGGCTCTACGAGAGCAATGAGGAGCAGGACGTCACTGCGGTCATCAACGGCACGTCGGAGCGGCAGATGCGGAACCAGTTTCATGCTTGGGCCAAATTCATGACCATGGACATGGACAAGCACTTCGAGGCCGCGGAATGATCAACGAGAAAACCATCGCGGACTTCATCTATCGCGAGGCGGAGCTTCTCGACACGATGCAATGGCAGCCGTGGCTCGACCTGTTTCATCCCGAAGGGCGCTACTGGATGCCGCTGGAATGGCAGCAGCAGGACCCGGTGCTACAGCCCTCGTTGATGTACGAGGACCTGCTGCTGTTGAAGGTGCGTGTCGAGCGATTGGCTGGTGAGCGTACTTTCAGCCAGAAGCCGAAGAGCCGCTGCCACCATCTGCTCCAGGCGCCGCAGATCGTTGCGTGCGATGCCGCGGCCGGCGTGTTCAAGGCGCGCACGTCCTACATCTACACCGAGACGCGCGGCGACTTGCTGGAACGCTATTCGGGGTGGGCGTCGCACGACCTCGTCCAGGTCGGCGATAGCCTGAAAATCAAGCTCAAGCGTGTCGATCTCGTCAATTTCGACGCGCCGTTCGGCAATATCCAGCTCTTCATGTGAGTATGCCCTTGGCCGCTGCGTCCACAGTCCATGCCCGCTTCCGCGAGATCGCCCTCCGCCGGGGGGAGGCCGGCTTTCTCAACGTGCTGCCGGAGACAGCCGACATCTACGGCATCGCGGCCGGCGAGATTTCCTATCGTGCCATGCTCGAACGGGTGGAGCGCTGGCGCACGGCGCTTGCGGGCCGCGGCTATGGCGAAGGCCATCGGGTCGGGCTTCTGCTCCAGAACAGGCCGGTCTTCGTCGAACTGTGGTTCGCGCTGAACGCGCTCGGTGTTTCCGTGGTGCCGATCAACCCGGATTTGCGGCTCAACGAGCTCGAATACATCATCGCGCATTCCGAGATGAATGCGGCATTTGTCCTCGCTGAACGGCGCGACGAGGTCGAGACGGCGTCGCGCCAGGCCGGACGGCCGATTCCGGTGGTGACGGACAGCGGCGACATTCCGCCTCCGTTCGGTGGCGCGCGGCCGGCGAGTGCGGGTGACGGCTCGAGCGAATGCGCGTTGCTCTATACCTCGGGAACGACCGGCCAGCCCAAGGGCTGCGTGCTCACCAACACCTATTTTCTGCATTCCGGAAACTGGTATCGTGATGTCGGCGGGTTGATCGATCTCAGGAGCGATGGCGAGCGGATGATCACGCCGTTGCCGCTGTTCCATATGAACGCGATGGCGGTCTCGCTGATGGCGATGCTGTCGGTCGGTGGCAGCTTGACCATGCTCGATCGCTTCCATCCGCGCACCTGGTGGAATTCGGTGCGGGACAGCCGGGCGACCTGCCTGCATTATCTCGGCGTCATGCCCTCCATGCTGATGAGCACGCCGCCGTCTGCGCAGGATCGCGCGCACACCGTGCGGTTCGGCTTCGGCGCTGGCGTGGACAAGCTGCTGCACGCGCCGTTCGAGGCGCGCTTCGGCTTTCCGCTGCTGGAGGCCTGGGCGATGACCGAGACCGGAAGCGGCGGCGTGATTGCCGCCAATGTCGAGCCGCGCAAGGTTGGCACGAGCTGTTTCGGCCGTCCGGCGCCCGAAGTCGATGTTCGGATCGTGGACGAGGGCGGCAAAGATACGCCGGCGGGAACGCCGGGTGAGCTGCTGGTGCGGCGCGCCGGTGTCGACCCGCGCTACGGCTTCTTCAGGGAGTACCTGAAGAATCCGGAAGCTACCGCCGAGGCCTGGAAGGACGGATGGCTCCACACCGGCGATATCGTGTCGCGCGATGTGGATGGCGACCTCCATTTCGTCGATCGCAAGAAGAACGTGATCCGGCGCTCCGGCGAGAACATTGCCGCGGTCGAGGTGGAATCCGTTCTGAACCGCCATCCCGCGATCCGGCAGGCCGCGGTCGCCGCAACGCCCGATCAGGTGCGGGGTGACGAGGTCGCGGCTGTCATCATCACTGAAGAGTCTGGCGCCGACCGCGCGCTCGCCGAAGACATCGTGCGCTGGAGCCTGGACCAGATGGCTTATTACAAGGCGCCGGGCTGGATCTGCTTCGTCGATCAACTCCCGCTGACCGCGACCGAGAAGATCCAGCGCGGCGGACTGAAGGATTTCGTCGCAAAGCTGATGCGCGATGGCGCGTTCTTCGATCTCCGCGACCTCAAGCGGCGGCAGGTGTGACACATGTCGTCTGCAGGGAGCCGATCATGAGCCAGGCCCGCACCACACTCATCACCGGAGGCAATTCGGGGATCGGCGAAGCGCTGGCGAAGAAGCTCGTCGACAAAGGACAGCGGGTCGTCTCGGTCGGGCTGGAGAAGCCGGACTGGACCCACGATTTGCTCACGGCCTATCGCGCCGACCTGACCAGCATCGCGGAGACGCGGGCAATTGCGCAGGAGGTCTGCCGGGATCATGCCGTCGATTGTCTCGTGCACAATGCGGGCATCATCCTGCCGAACCTGCTGCCCGACGCGAAGCCGGAAGACATCTTGACGCTGGCGCAGTTGCATCTGGGGGCACCGATGCTGCTGACCCAGGCGGCGATGGAGGGAATGCGCGCGCGTCGCTTCGGGCGGATAGTTTTCGTGAGCTCGCGCGCCGCCATGGGTGCGGCCACGCGCTCGGCCTATTCCGCCACCAAGGCCGGCGTGCATGGCATGGCGCGGACGTGGGCGCTGGAGCTGGCGTCGAGCGGGATCACGGTGAACGTGGTCGCGCCGGGTCCGATACTGACCGACAATTTCTGGGGCGTGATCCCGAAGGGTTCCGAGCAGCAGGAGCGGATGGCGCGCAACGTTCCGGTCGGGCGGCTCGGCTCACGCGAGGACGTGGCGCACGCGATCAGTTTCTTCCTCGACGAGCATTCGGACTTCGTGACCGGGCAGGTGCTCTATGTCTGTGGTGGCACCAGCCTCGTTGGTCTCAGTCCCTGATCGCAGAGCATGATCCGGAAAAGTGTGAAGCGGTTTTCCGAAAAGATCATGCTCAAACAAACGGGGTCAGATCTGGTTCTGGCGGATGTTCTCGACCATCTTGGCCAGCACGCGGGCGCAGACCTCGATATCGTCGGGATCGATGCCCACGGTCAGCCGGTCATAGTTCTTCTCCATGATAGGCCAGATCTTTCGCAGGAGGGCCTCGCCATCAGGTGTCAAGCCAACGACGCGGCGACGCTGGTCCTCCTCGGCGATCTCGCGCTTGACGAGGCCAGCTGACACCATCGACTCGACCATGCGGCTCGCGGTCGACTGCTCGGTGACGGCGAGAACGGCGATCTCGTTCACGGTCAGGGTCTTGTAGATGAACAGGACCGACAGCGTCCGGAATACGACGTTGTTGATGTTGTGCTCGCTCAGGTCGCGGTTCTGATCGAGGTTCCAGCGATTGGCGAGCCGGTTGAAAAGATAGGGAACATAGCTTTGCAGCTGGTCCCGTGTCCGCGGTGGACCGGATCTCCATCTGCTCCTGGATTCTTTGGCCATTATTTCCTGCGACTCTGCTTCTTGCTCTCGGTGCGAAGTTTCGAGGAGAGGGACCGCAGCACCGAAAGCGCGGTTTCCAGCTCCTGGGCGGGAATACTCTCGAGCCGTTCGCTGAGATGCTTCTTGTGTAAAGCAGCCGCCTTCCTGAACAGCGCTTCGCCCTTCGGCGTCACGCGCACGATGAACGACCGGCGGTCCTCGCCCGACATTTCCTTGCTGATGAGATCGTCAGCCAGAAGACGCTGCACCAGCCCCGAGACGTTGCCGCCGGACACTTTCAAGTTCTGCGACAACTGTCCGAGCGCCATTCCGTCCCGGTAGCGATCGAGCTGGGCGAGCACGTCGAACTTCGCCAGCGATAAGCCGAACTCCGAGTTCAGCATGGAATTCAGGGACGCAAAGAGTTCGCTGTGCAGAGACAGCAGTTGCAGCCAAAGCCGGGTCTCAATCTGCCCAAACGCGGGACCAATGCTCTCTTTGAGTGCTGCCGGCATCGCATAACCATCGAGTACAGAGTGTCTCAGGGAG